>JAAYVP010000362.1 GCA_012517115.1 Brooklawnia sp.
CACCACCGCCGAGGTTTGGGGGTCAGATATCGTCCTCGCCGTCAACGAGCCGAGCGTAGATGAGCTCGAATCGATGCGCCCAGGGGCCACCCTGATCACGTTCCTGTACCCCCGCCAGAACGAGGCGCTGCTCAAGGCGTTGCAGAAGCAGGGCGTCACCGCGCTGGCGATGGATATGGTGCCGCGCATCTCGCGCGCACAATCGATGGACGCGTTGAGTTCGATGGCCAATATTTCGGGCTACCGGGCGATCGTCGAGGCGTCCTACGAGTTCGGACGCACCTTCGGCGGTCAGGTCACCGCGGCCGGCAAGGTGGCCCCGGCTAAGGTCTTCGTGATCGGTACTGGTGTGGCGGGCTTGGCTGCGCTCGGTGCGGCCAACTCCCGCGGTGCCGAGGTCTACGCC
Organism: Brooklawnia sp.; assembly: GCA_012517115.1. Classification (GTDB taxonomy): domain Bacteria; phylum Actinomycetota; class Actinomycetes; order Propionibacteriales; family Propionibacteriaceae; genus Brooklawnia. The sequence goes on from JAAYVP010000362.1 coordinate 407, forward strand.
ACCGACGTGCGCCCAGAGACCGCTGAACAGGTGGAGTCGATGGGCGCCACGTTCCTGAAGGTGCGCACCGCCTCAGACGACCAGGGCGTATCGTCAGACGGCTACGCCAAGGAAACGTCCGATGACTACAACATTCGGGCCGCCGAGCTGTACCTGGAGCAGGCCCGCAAGGTTGACATCATCGTCACGACTGCGGCGATCCCCGGGCGTCCCTCACCCAAGTTGATCACCGCCGAGATGGTCGCCGAGATGCGTCCCGGCTCGGTGATCGTCGACTTGGCAGCTTTGGGTGGCGGTAACTGCGTGCTGACGCGTCCCGGCGAGAAGTACGTCACCGACAACGGTGTCACCATCATCGGCTACACCGACTTGCCAAGCCGGCTACCCGGACTGGCGAGCCAGTTGTACGCCACCAACCTGGTCAACCTGTTGAAGCTGGCAACACCCCAGGCGGACGGCAAGATCGTCGTCGACTTCGAGGACGAAGTGCTGCGCAATATGACTGTTGCCCGGGGCGGCGAGATCACCTTCCCGCCGCCACCGATCCAAGTCTCGGCTGCCCCGGCGGTCAAGACCGAGAGCCAGGTCGTGCCGCAGGAGGTTCAGGAGCCCAAGGCACCGAAGCCTTGGTACCTGTCGTTCGGCATCGTCGGCGTACTGGCCATTGGGCTGATCGCGCTGCTGACCTACGCGCCAGCATCGTTCGTCTCGCTGTTCGGGGTCTTCGCTTTGGCGCTGGTGGTCGGCTACTACGTGGTCTGGAACGTGACGGCGGCGCTGCACACCCCACTGATGAGTGTCACCAACGCGGTCTCCGGCATCATCCTGGTAGGCGCTATCACCCAACTCGGCAACGACAACTGGGCGATCAAGATCATCGCCACCGGCGCTGTGTTGATCGCCAGCATCAACGTCTTCGGCGGCTTCACCGTTACCCAGCGCATGCTCCAGATGTTCCGGAAGGGCTGATCAGCCATGCTTGCCAACTTCGTACAGGCGACCTACATCGTCGCGGGTCTGCTGTTCATCTTCGCGCTGGCCGGGCTGTCCAGGTTCGAAACGTCGAAGCGCGGTAACGCATTCGGCGTCCTGGGCATGTTCCTGGCCGTGGTGGCCACCATAATCGCGGTCTGGGCACCGGAGTCGTGGCACGGGCCCGATTGGGCCACCCGGATGCCCAGCTTCATCGGCGACGCCGGTCTCGCTTCGGCGGGGCTGCTGCTGGCCGCGATGCTGATCGGCGCGGTGATCGGGACCATCAAAGCGGTCCGGGTCGAGATGACCGGCATGCCCCAGCTGATCGCCCAACTGCACAGCTTCGTCGGCCTGGCTGCCGTCCTGATTGGTTTCAACGTCTTCATCGAGATCGACGGGGCGCTGCGCGCCGGCCACCCGCAAACCGACCTTGCCTTCCACCTCGCCGAGGTCTGGATCGGCGTCTTCATCGGCGCGGTCACCTTCACCGGCTCGATCGTGGCCTGGGGCAAGCTGGCCGAGAAGATCCCGTCCAAGCCGCTGACCCTGCCCGGCCGCAACCTGCTGAATCTGGCCACGGTGATCGGCATCATCGCTTGTGGGGTTTGGTTCCAGAACAGTTGGTCATGGCTGGCGCTGATCGTCCTTACGCTGCTCAGCCTCTTCCTTGGCTTCCACCTGGTCGCCGCGATCGGCGGCGCCGACATGCCGGTGGTCATCTCGATGCTGAACTCCTACTCCGGCTTCGCGGCTGCGTTCAGTGGTTTCGCGTTGGGCATGAATGTGCTGATCATCACCGGGGCGCTGGTTGGCGCGTCGGGTGCGATCTTGAGCTACATCATGTGCAAGGCGATGAACCGTTCGTTCATCTCGGTGATCCTGGGTGGCTTCGGTACCAGTACCAGTTCGGCCGCTGCCGCTGAGCAGGGTGAGATTCAAGAGGTCAAGGCCGATGAACTGGCCTCCTGGCTGTCGGACGCCCAGTCGGTGATGATCACCCCCGGTTATGGCATGGCGGTCGCCCAGGCCCAGTATCCGGTGGCTGAACTGACCAAGCGGCTGACCGAGGCCGGGGTCAAGGTGCGTTTCGCCATTCACCCGGTTGCCGGCCGCCTGCCCGGTCACATGAACGTGCTGCTCGCCGAGGCCCGCGTCCCCTATGACATCGTCTTCGAAATGGACGAGGTGAACGACGAGTTCGACGAGACCGACATCGTGCTGGTGATCGGCGCGAACGACACCGTAAACCCGACCGCGATGCAGCCAGGCACCCCGATCTCGGGCATGCCGGTCCTGCATGTCTGGGAGGCCAAGAAGGTGGTCGTCTTCAAGCGCTCAATGAAGCCTGGGTACGCCGGTGTCGAGAACCCGTTGTTCTTCCACGACAACACCTACATGTTGTTCGGCGACGCAAAAGCGTCGGTGGATTCGATCAACTCGGCCCTCCCCGCAGCCGATCCCCGACTGGCGATCACGTCCTGAGGGGCTGTCGACCGGCACGAGCTGTCCCTCGGGACCGTCCC
>JAAYVP010000363.1 GCA_012517115.1 Brooklawnia sp.
ATCGAGTTGGTCTGCGCGGTCTTGGGCCTCGGCGGTGACCCGCTCCGCCTGCCCGGTCGCCTCGGCCAGGCGGTCCTGGGATTGCCGCTCAGCATCGCGCAACAGGGTCTCTGCCTGCTCGGTCGCTAGCTCGACCAGCCGAACCACAACAGGGCTGGCCTCAGCGCTGGTCGTGACCCGGATGTGGCGGACATCGTCGGTGACGACACCCATTTGGGCGGTGGCCGCTGCCGCGCTGGGCGCCGACTGCGTCCACTTCGCCTGCTCGGCAGCATCGCGCGCCTGCTCTGCCGCGGCCAACTGCTGCTGTGTCTGGTTCAGCTGTCCGCGCACTTCGTCGATCTGGCGGTGAAGATTCTCGTTCTCGGCCTGGAGTTGCTCGCCACCGGTCTTGGACAGGTCGGTGCTGGCCCGCAGTTCATCGAGTTGGCCGCGCAACTGCTGAGTCTCACCGACCAGGCGCTCGTTCTCTTCGCGGAGCTGGCCGTTCACTGTTTCCTGCTGCGAGCGCTCTGCGCGCACCCCGTTCAACTCTTCGTTCAGCCGGGCCACTTCAGCACGAGCGCTGGCGAGTTCGGCGTTGGCGTCCGCCAACTCAGCACGCACCGAATCGTTAGCATCGCTCGAATCGGCGGGCTGCCCGGCCCTTGCGCGGGTCTGCTCCAGTTCCTCAAGCAACTGGGCATAGCTGATCTCCAGCTTGTCCATGAAGTTGTCGACAGAACTGGCCCGGTAGCCGTCCTCATTTGGCTTGCGCGCCATCGGGAAACGGATATTGCGGACCTCATCGAGGGACAGAGTCATGTCTCACTCCACATCAGCAGTCTCATCTGGTGCATCGATCGCGTTGACCGAGCCATGTGAACGCACACAGCGCGCGCGTCCAACCCGTTTAGGCTACCTCAACAGACAGCGAGGCACGATTTGCACGCGCACAAACCCGTTCTGACGGTCTGAGAAGTCACCAGAAAACCACAATGACGACGCGCTGGAGCACCACGATCAGGATCAGGACCGCCATGAAAGCCAGATCGAGACTGACACCCCCCAGATTGAGCGGTGGAATCAGCTTGCGCAACGCCTTGATGGGCGGATCAGTGAGAGTGTAGATGATCTCGAAAAGCGAGGCCACCAAACCCTTCGGACGCCATTGCGGAGCGAACATCGGCACCCAACTGATGATCATGCGCGCCAACAATATCCACGTGTAGATCTGCAGCAGCATGAACAAAAGCGATCCGACAGTCTGCATTCGCGCCTCAACTCTGGTTGTAGAAACCGCCCTTGATGCGTTCCTTGTCTTCGGCGGTGACTTTGACGTTGTTGGGTGACAGCAGGAAGACCTTGCTGGTCACCCTCTCAATGGTGCCACGCAGGCCAAAAATCAGACCAGCCGCGAAATCGACCAGGCGCTTGGCATCTGTATCAGCCATATCCGACAGATTCATGATCACCGGCACACCGTCACGGAAGTGCTCACCAATGGTGCGCGCCTCGTTGTAGGTACGTGGGTGCACCGTGATGATTCTGCTGAGGTCTGCCCCGATCGGCTCTGGCTCGCGGACGTCGACCCGCTCATCGGTCCGGGAGTGATCTTGGTGGTCACCTTGTCTACGGTTGATGGGCGTCACGACTGATTCTCCCTGGCGCGTGTTGGGCCGGTAGATGGGCTCGCTGAACTGCTCCACATCGTCGCCATACTTGTCTTCGTCTTCGTCGCTGATAAGCCCGATCCAAGCAGCGGCCTTACGGATCATCTGCGCCATCATGAACCCTTCCACGTTCGCAAGCCCCATCCGGGTCGAGCCTACCTCCGAACACACGATGGACCGGGAAGATCGGGTCGCGACACGCCTCGTCTGCCGTCACTGCGCGAGCCAGATCAGGCCGACCTGGCGTCCAGTCTGCGCGCCGTCGCCTCGGTGGGAGAAGAAGTTCTGGTCAGTGAGGGTGCAGGGGTCGTGGCGGGCCACCCGGACACCAAGATCGACCAGCTGGGCCTCCGCGCCAGCAGCCAGGTCAAGGGCAGGTGTCCCCCAACTCGTCGTGGCGCGGGTGGTGGGCAGCACAGCGGCAGCTTCGGTGGCCATCTGCTTCGGGACCTCGTAGCACCGGCCGCAGATGTGCGGGCCTATCCATGCCCGCAGATTCCTAGCCCCCACCTGGCGCATAGCCGCGACAGTGTCGACCAGCACGCCCTCAAGCAAGCCCCGGCGTCCGGCATGGGCGGCCGCCACGACTCCGACTGCCGGATCTGCCAACAGCACAGGCAGGCAGTCGGCCACCCGAACCGCCAGCGCCAAACCACGCCGAGTGCTGACCGCGGCGTCCGCGACAGGCAGTGCCAGCGCACCAGGCACTCGGTCTCCGACCCAGGCATCCGCCAACCAGTCTCGTGCGTCCGCATCGGCGTCGTAAACCTCGGTGCCGTGCA
>JAAYVP010000048.1 GCA_012517115.1 Brooklawnia sp.
CGTAAGCGCCCTGAACTCAAGGGCAAGGGCTTTCCCAAGCTCGGCGAGTTCCTGCGATCGCTTTGGGGTGCGTTGCCCAGCCTGGGTCTGATCGTGGTGGTCATCATCGGCATCGTCGGCATCCCCGGCCTGTTCTCTGCCTTCTTCACCCCGACCGAGGGCGCTGCGGTAGCTGTGCTTTACGCGTTGATTCTCTCGTTCATCTACCGCACCATCAGGGTCAAAGACTTGCCACGGATTCTGCTGTCGGCGACGCGTACCAGCTCCGTCGTGATCTTCCTGATCGGCTTGTCGTCGATCATGAGCTTCGCGATGACGTTCTCGGGCATCCCCGAGCTGATCGGCAACTGGTTGATCGAGTTCACTGATTCGCCGGTGGTCTTCCTGCTGATCATGATGGTGATCCTGCTGATCATCGGTATCCCGTTGGACGCCACCCCGGCAGTGCTGATCTTCACGCCGATCTTCCTGCCGATCGCCGTCCAGTACGGCATCCACCCTGTTCACCTGGGCATGATGATGATCTTCAACATGTGTATTGCGGTCATCTCGCCGCCGTCGGCGCCGGTGCTGTTCGTCGGTGCTCGAGTGGCCGGCAAGAAGGTGGAGGAAGTCATCAAACCGCTGATGCCGTTCTTCGGGGCGCTGATCTTGATGCTGCTGGTCATCCAGTACGTGCCGGAGCTTTCGTTGGCACTGCCTCGGGCTGCCGGTCTGATCTACGGCGCCTAGCCCAATACCGTTTCGCCCAAACATAAAGGAGTCAGTCGCATGAAGGCCGTTTACATCAAGGGCAAGGAAGACCTGGAGATCACCGACGTTCCGATCCCGGAGCCCGGGCCGGGCCAGGTACGCATCGCCGTCGAGTACGTCGGCATCTGTGGTTCCGACTTGCACTACTACTTCAATGGCGCCAACGGCACCTTCGTCGTCCGTGAGCCGTTGATCCCGGGGCATGAGATGTCAGGGCATATCGACCTCGACCCCGAGGACGAATGGGCGCCCGGCACCCCGATCACACTGCATCCGGCCACTTTCGGGCCGGATCAGCCGGGCATGGAGAACCTGCGCCATCTGCGTCCTGGCGGATCGTACCTGGGCAGTGCGTCGACTTGGCCGCACACGCAGGGCGCGATGGCCGAGTACATGCTGGTCAACCGCGACATGATCCGCTTGCTGCCCGAGTCGGTCTCGACCCGCACGGCAGCGCTAGTCGAGCCGCTCGGGGTCGTGCTGCACGGCATCAACATGATTGGCGACCTGACCGGGGCCAAGGTGCTGGTTTCGGGTTCCGGCCCGATCGGGCTGCTGGCCGGCTTCGCCGCGAAGCAGCGTGGGGCCGCACACCTTACCTGCTCCGACGTGCTGGACGGCCCACTGGAGCGCGCCAAGAAGGTCGGTGCCGATCAGGTCATCAACGTCCGCAACGAGACGTTGCCCGAGAACACCTTCGACGTGATCCTGGAATGCTCGGCGGCTGCTCCCGCGGTGACCGCCTGCTTGCAGGCCGCGAAGCCACGCGGCCGGATCGCTCAGATCGGAATGTTCCCAGGAACCCCGGTACCGGTGGCCCTCGCCCCGCTCAGCCAGAAGGAGCTGACTTGGGTGGGCACCATGCGCTTCGACAACGAGGTTGACGAGGCCATCACGATGATCGCGGAAGCCCCCGAGGTTGCAGAAGTGATCACCCATGTGCTGGGTGTCGACCGAGCTCTCGAGGCGTTTGCCATCGCGAAGGATTCCCAGGTTTCCGGCAAGGTGCTGGTCGCGCTCGGCGGAGCGTAGGCGCAGCTGCCACGCTGGGCCCGGACGACCGTCTGGTGACTCCAGTGAACGAACAACCATTGGTGAAGGTGC
>JAAYVP010000364.1 GCA_012517115.1 Brooklawnia sp.
CATCCACCTCGCGCTCAAGGACGCCGGCGTGACGCTGGTGTCGGCGACGGAGAACATCGACGAGACCCCATCGGGGATGCTGCTGCACGGCATCATGTCCTCGATTGCCGAGTTCTACTCCCGCAACCTTGCCACCGAGGTCGTCAAGGGTCTGTCGCAGAAGGCGGCGCAGGGCGGCACCGTGACGAAGGCACCCATCGGCTACCTCAATGTCGGCGTACGCGACGACTTCGGGCGTGAGGTGCGCACCGTCGAGATCGACGAAGAGCGGGCGCGGCTGGTCCGGTGGGCGTTCCAGGTGTTCGCATCCGGTGACTGGACGACGAGCCAACTCCACCAGGAACTCGTGGCGCGCGGCCTCACGACAGCAGCGTCGCCGCGGCGACCATCCCGGCCCATCGGCAAGTCGTCGGTGCATCGGATGCTGACCAACCCGTACTACAAGGGCAGCGTCCGCTACCAGGGCGTCACCTACGCCGGAGCTCACGAGGCCATCGTCCCCAACGAAGTGTGGGACCAGGTGCAGACCGTGCTCGGCACGCACCGCTCGTCCGCCGACGCGACGCAGGTGCACGAGCACTACTTGAAGGGCACCGTGTTCTGCGGGCAGTGCGGCTCGCGGCTGCTGGTGTGCAACGCCAAGAGCAGTCAGGGCACGATCTACCCGTACTTCGTGTGCGCCAGCCGTCACGGCGGCAGAGGCGACTGCACCCGGCAGGCGATGCTCATCGAGCAGGTCGAACGCCTCATCGAACACTTCTACGCCAAGGTCCAGCTCGACCCCGAAACGACGCAGGCGGTCTCTGCCATGCTCCATGCCAGGTTCGACGAGATGATGGCCGAAGGAGCCGCCGAACTCACTGACCTGGCGACACGAAGAACCCAGCTCGAAGGCGAGCAGCACAAGCTGCTCCAAGCTCATTACGCCGGAGCCATCCCGCTCGACCTGCTCAAGAAGGAGCAGGACCGGATCACCGCATCGTTGGAGACCATCGAGCACCGGATCACCGCGCACCACGGCCACTACGCCGACGCGCGTGCGAACCTCGACGACTCGCTGAAACTGCTGTCGAACGCCGCCGACATCTACGAGCACGCCGACGACGCGAACCGCAGGCTGTGCAACCAGGCACTGTTCAGGGCGATCTACATAGACGAGGACAACGACGTCTGCGTCGGCTACCGGAACCCGTACGACGGGCTGAGCGTCCCCGGCCTCCATGCCGACGCCCTGAGCTGGGCCGCCGAGGCGAAGAAGATGGGCCAGGCGCGAACCGCGACCAAGGGCGGACCCTTGGTCGCAAGTTCACACCTGACCCGTTTGGGGTGGGTAACCGGACTTGAACCGGCGACCGCCTGGACCACAACCAGGAGCTCTACCAACTGAGCTATACCCACCATGATCCCGAAATCGGGATGCTGCCACTGGGCAGCCCTACTAGCTTAGCGCCCGGCTTCGAGGTTGTGAAATCGACGGCCGCCCGGGGCGGCCTCTACCGAGCGCGTGACTCAGTTCCTGCTGTTGCCTCGCTCTGGGGCCGGTCCTGTGTGGTCGCACGGGGAGGATGCGGTGGCGTCGGGCCGGAAGAAGGAAGTCAGTCACGCCGGTGCCCGGTAACAGCAAGTCCTCCACCCCAGGGAATACCGGCACTCCCGGGGTCGTTAAAGCATCAACAACTTTGGAAAGGAATGTCGTGACGACGCCCACCTTGACCGTCAGCCATCCGGTCGATGTAGCTATCTCCCCGCTGCTGGCCGCGCGCTGGAGCCCCCGCGGCTTTGATGCCGACCACCAGATCGATCGCGATGACCTACTCAGCATCGTCGAGGCAGCTCGTTGGGCGCCGTCCGCAGGCAACACTCAGCCGTGGGCCTTCGTCGCGGTGCGCCGCGGCACTACCGAGTTCGACAGCATTGTGGAGTCTCTTACCGGATTCAACCGGGCCTGGACGCCGCGGGCATCGGCGCTGATCGTCTTCGCCGTCGTGCCCGAGCGTGCTGGCAAGATGACCGCGTGGGTTGACTACGATCTCGGCCAGGCCGCCGCCTACGCCACCATGCAGGCCGAGCACCTGGGTTTGCGAGCCCATCAGATGGGTGGGTTCGACCCGGAAGCGATCCGTGACGCGTTCGAACTGCCGGCGGGCGTTATCGCGAAGACCGTGATGGCAATCGGCAAACACGACAGTTCCGAGGACGTAGCACCCGAGATCCGTAGGCGTGATGCTGGTGAGCGTGATCGGTTACCGCTCACCGAACTGCTGATTCGCCCAGCCTGAGTCGGGGCTGCTCACAACGCACCGGCCGTGCGCGTAACTGGAAGGCCCATCGGCAGTGTCGGTACCTGCTGTCGGTGCCAGGGTGCAAGCAGCGCTCGGTGGGTGTCGAATCACAAGCGGGTAGATTCGTGGCCATGCTCACCTTCCCTCATCCAACGATCATCGGCTTCGTTCGACACGGCCAGACCGATTGGAACGTGACCGGCCGCTTCCAGGGATCATCCGACACGCCGCTGAACGATCTTGGCCGCGCCCAGGCTGCTGAGGCCGCCGAATACCTGCGTGACCAGCTCCCGCACATCCGGTGGGCGGCAGTGCGGCATTCCCCGCTTCAGCGGGCCGGGGAGACCGCAGCCATCATCGCGGCCTCGATCGGTGTGACCGACATAAGTGCGCTGCCTGCGCTGAGCGAGCGTCACTGGGGTGTCGCTGAGGGACGAACGTGGGACGAGTTGACCGATCGCTGGCCCAAGCTCGGAGTCGACAGCGAACAGGCCCGCAACAAGATCCCGGGGGCGGAACCGCTCGACTTGCTGGACGCCCGTGGGATCTTCGCCGTCGAATCCACCGCGGTGCAGCACCCCAACCAGACAGTGCTGATGGTGAGCCACGGCACGCTGATGCGTTCTACCTTGTCGAAACTGCTCGGCTTCGACATCGGCGATGTGCCGAATGCGGGTGTGTTGGTCCTCGTCGCCGGGTTTGAGGACGGCGAGTTGCGTACCGAATTGGTTGCCCGCAGCTTCGACGGCAGGGTTAGATAGGGGGCCGGTTCGATAGGCCTGAAGCGTTACTCGCCTGCCTCGGCGCTAGCCGCAGGACGACGGGGCTTATTCGACTGCGAGCCAACCGCTTCGATCTCGCCAGTAGTGTAGGCGCCGGGCGCGTCGACGATGATGGTGGCTCCTTCGGCGGCCGCCACCATTTCACGTGGCGCGATGGCCCGGGCGATGTGGTACATGGCGATCGTCACGATGGTGCCCAGGGCGATACCACCTAGCGAGAACTCACCGAAATCGAGGGTGACGTTACCGACACCAATGATGATGCCCGCGGCGATCGGAACCAGGTTGATCGGGTTGCCGAAGTCGACCTTGTTCTCTTTCCAGATCTTGGCGCCGAGCAGGCCGATCATGCCGTACAGCACCACCGTGATGCCGCCCAATACGCCCCCCGGGGTGGCCGAGATCACCGCCCCGAACTTCGGGGAGAACCCGAAACCGATCGCGACGATCGCTGCCACGACGTAGGCAGCCGTCGAATAGACCCGAGTCGAGGCCATCACGCCGATGTTCTCGGCGTAGGTGGTGGTGGGTCCGGCTCCGACGAAGGTGGCCAGCATCGAAGTAAGCCCGTCGGCGCCGATCGCGCGTCCCATGTACGGGTCGAGGTCTTCGCCGGTCATCTCGGCTACCGCCTTCACGTGACCGGTGTTCTCGGCGATCAGCGCGATGACCACCGGAATCGCGATCAGCGCGAAACCAAAGTTGAAGTTCGGCAGGTGGAAGCCCACCACATTGTCGGGGCTGCCGAACTGCCAGTTGGCCAGGTCAGTGACCGGCGGGAAACCGATCCAGGCCGCCTGATCCACCTTGCTCCAGTCGACCCGCAGCGCTTGGGTGACGGTTCCGTCGGCGGCCACCCGGCTGATCGGCCCGAACACCACATCGGCCAGCCAGCTGAGCACGTATCCGATGATCAGCGAGAGGAAGATCGCGATGCGTCCCGCGAAGCCACGCAGGCCCACAGAAAGCAAGATCACGATGACCATCACGATGGTGGCGATCCACTGGTCTTGCGGCCAGTAGGTGGCGGCCACCACGGGAGCCAGGTTGAAGCCGATCAGCATGACGACCGCGCCGGTCACCACCGGCGGCAGCGCCCGATGGATGATGCCTGAGCCCAAGTAGTGGATGATCAGCCCGGTTGCCACCAGCAGCACGCCGCACCAGAACATCGCGCCAGAAACGTGGTCAGGACGCCCACCCTGCGCGTAGATCGCGGTGGCGACTCCGACGAAGGACGCAGAACTGCCCAGGTAGCTGGGCACCCGATGCTTGACCAGGAAGAGGAAGATCAAGGTGGCGATGCCGCTCATCATCACCGCCAGCTGCGGGTTGAGCCCCATCAGCAGTGGGAAGACGAACGTGGCACCGAACATGGCCACCACGTGCTGGGCGCCGAGCCCGATGGTTTTGCCCCAACTCAGTCGCTCCTCGGGCGCCACCACGGCTCCCGGCGCGAGTACCCCGTTGTTGTGTAACTTCCAAAGTGCCATCTGCTTCCCTTCCCAGCAGGGCAGTCTAGGTCGATGGCGCTGCCTGCGCACTTTCGGCCCTGTGCCGCGAGACGACGCGGGATCACCAACTGTGGAACCACAACCGCCAGGCGTACGCCTGCCTGGTGATCACCTGGTCGGTGAGCACGGGGTAGATGAACCAGAAGTTCGCCACCATGACGACCATCGCAGCGCCCACGATCAATGCACCACGACGTCGTCGGCGTCCACCGCCGGCGGGGCCCAGTATTTTGCCCAGCACCATCGCCAGCACGGTCGCGGTGAACGGAATGATCATGATCGCGTAGAAGTAGAAGAGCGGCCGGTCGGCGTTCGGCAGCCACATGGCCCAAACGGTCAAGCCGGCCACCAGCGGCACCGCGAAGCGCCAGTCACGTCCCAACCACCAGAAGGCGAGCCCGGCGATGAGCGCCGCCATCGCGAACCACCACAGGAAAGGCGTACCCATGCCGGAGATGATGCGGACGCAGGTTTGGCCCGGTTCTGCCGAGCAGCCGTCCACGCCGGGCTGAATGTCGTAGACAGCGTCGATGCCGATGACGCGTCCCATCACCAGCCACTGGAATGGGTGCGACTCGTAGACGTGGGTCTGCTGGGCGATCCAGTCGCCGGTGTGGAAATCGAGGATCTCCTTGTGGTAGTGCATCAGCGAACCCAGACCGTCGCCCAAGTGACGCACCCAGAAGTCGTCTGGGTGCCGGGCGCCGTAGTCACGTCCCCAGCCACCGTCGGTGGCCAGCCACGACCACCAGGTGGCAACGTAGACAACCAGCGCGGTGACCACCATTGACACGAACGCGATGGGCGCCTCGATCAGCACAGACCGGAACCCCGCCCGCCGGGCACCGGCAGTGCGTCGTGAGGTGATGTCGTAGACCACCGCCATGATTCCCATCGCGGCCAGTGCGTAGACCGAGTTCCACTTGCAGGCGATGGCCAGCCCGAACAGGACGCCGGCCGTCCACCGCCAGGGCCGCCACAGCAGTAGCGGCCCATATCGTCCGCCCAGATCGGGTTGGCCGCTGCGTCTCAAATGGTCGGCGAGTCTGTGCCGGAACCAGTCCCGGTCTGCGACCAGGCAGGCCACCGCCATCACGGTGAACGCGGCCTGGAAGATGTCGAGCAACGCAATCCGGCTCATCACGAACGTGAGCCCGTCGACGGTGAGTAGCAGGCCGGC
>JAAYVP010000365.1 GCA_012517115.1 Brooklawnia sp.
CAGGTTAGAGCAGGGGACTCATAATCCCTTGGTCGTGGGTTCGAGCCCCACACGCCCCACCACTAGCGGAAACGCGGTTCACTTGTCCCGCGCAACGTCAGCACAGCATGGTGTTCTGTCATTCTTCACCGTCGCGAGCGACGAGCTCGGAAGGCCTGGACAGCGCGCCATGGAGCAACGCTTGATCGTGCTGCTCAGTGAGCTTCGCCCTCCCACGACCTGAGTTGGGCCAGACTAGTGCGCACTCTGACCGTGGAGCCGGGCGAGGATCGCTAGTTGGGGTTCGATGATCGGGGCGGTCATCCCACTCTTCGAACACCCTGATCCCGCCGATCGCAGCGCCCGGGGCCGAGTTGGCGGAGGGCGTGGGCCGGTACTGTCCAGCAGACAGCCCATCCGGATGCCGGTGACCGCGACCGGGTTGGTCTTCTCCATCCCCAACCACAGGTCCTCCCGGCACACGGCGATCCGCTGCGCCGGATCTGTGAACCTGACCCAACCCAGGTGACAGGCTTCCTTGTTCTTGTCCAGTGACGGCCAACGTGCGCGATAGCCACCGTGGCGACAGCACCGAAGCCGGCCCGAGACGAAGGAGACTGGTCACGGTCCTGGGGGGAGGCGACCCGCCGCGCCGCAGCCCTGCAGTCGGCCTCGCGCCGAAGTGCTCTGATCTTCCGGGCGCCGCGATAACACTCCTCGCACGACCTGGACCGCAGTCGCCGCCAACGCGGTTTCACCCGAGTTGGACCAAGAATGGTGCGCATTCCAGCCAGGGACGGTTGCGAGGAGCCGTAAGGGTCGTCAGGCAGCAGGTCATCAGCGGTCATCGTGTGGTCGCCGGTGTTGCTGGTGACTTGGCGGTAACGGCGCAGATGAGCTAGTACCCAAACTCCCCAACCCAACACAGAGAAACCCGTAATCAAACACGGATCCAAGGCAACAAGTCACCAAACGTGGCCCAACTCGGGTCTGTCATTCTTCGTCGTCGCGAGCAACGAGCTCGGAAGGCCTGGACAGCGCGCCATGGAGCAACGCTTGATCGTGCTGCTCAGTGAGCTTCGCCCCCCACGAGGCGGCCCGGCTCCGTGAACTACACAAGGCCAGACAACGACGACGAACCATCGTCGCCGTGACCTCGGGGGACGGCCTATGGCCACTAGCGCCACCTCGCCGGGCCCGTACTTCGTCGATGCTGCCAAGGGTGCAGGCGTAGCAACCGGCGGTCGGCAGGTGAGGCAACGGACTGGCCCCACCTGCCCCGGAACGCCTCGCAGACCGACCCAGCGACCAGCCGAACGCAGGCGGAGGACTGCGCTGTAGGCTTGCTCCGCGTCCCTTCATTGACGAATCAGGGTCAGACAGGGTGGCATTGCCTGAAGGAGAATGGCACCCGTGGATGATCAAACCACCGCAGCAGGAACGGGCGCAGAGCATTGGCGAGGCGTGTTGCTCACCGGTGCCGGTGCGGCTGTCGGCTCGGTCGTCCTCATCGTTGTACAGATCGCCGTTTTCGCCTTGCACCCGCCGTCGGCGTCAGTGGACGGTTTCTTCGTCCTCATGGATGAGAACCCGCTGCTCGGCTTGGTCAGTCTGGACCTGCTGCTCAGCGTGAACAATGTGCTCGTAGCCTTGGTCTACCTCGCACTGGTGATCGTGCTCTGGGATCGGGCGAGGTCGACCGCCGCGATCGCCGGATTGCTCGTGGTCCTCGGGATGGCGGCATACCTGTCGTCGAACCCGGCCGTCGACATGCTGCTGCTCTCTCAGCAGCACGCAAGTGCCGTTCCCGCCGATCGGCCAGCACTCCTGGCAGCCGGGGAAGTGCTGTTGGCGTCGTGGCGTGGCACCGCATTCCTGACGTACTACGTCCTCAACGGC
>JAAYVP010000366.1 GCA_012517115.1 Brooklawnia sp.
GAGTTTGCACTTACGACGCGACTGACCGCCTACAAGCTCTTTACGCCCAATAAATCCGGACAACGCTCGCACCCTACGTATCACCGCGGCTGCTGGCACGTAGTTAGCCGGTGCTTCTTTTGCAGGTACCGTCACTTGCGCTTCGTCCCTGCTGAAAGCGGTTTACAACCCGAAGGCCGTCATCCCGCACGCGGCGTTGCTGCATCAGGCTTGCGCCCATTGTGCAATATTCCCCACTGCTGCCTCCCGTAGGAGTCTGGGCCGTATCTCAGTCCCAATGTGGCCGGTCGCCCTCTCAGGCCGGCTACCCGTCGTCGCCTTGGTGGGCCGTTACCTCACCAACAAGCTGATAGGACGCGAGTCCATCCTTGACCGCCGGAGCTTTCCAGCCATGTGGATGCCCACAAGGCTGAGTATCCGGTATTAGCAGACGTTTCCATCTGTTATCCCAGAGTCAAGGGTAGGTTACTCACGCGTTACTCACCCGTTCGCCACTCGTGTACCCCGAAGGGCCTTACCGTTCGACTTGCATGTGTTAAGCACGCCGCCAGCGTTCGTCCTGAGCCAGGATCAAACTCTCCGTTGAAAATTTATCGACACAGACCCAAAGGTCGGTTGTCGTCAACTTTGATGTTTGATGCTGACAAGATTTCCATCACTGGATTGTCACTCATCAAAGGAATCTCGAAACTCAATGAAAGGATTACTCCTGTCAATGAGCACGGGATCTTTTAGTGCATATTGTGCATTGACTTTTAAGCACGCTGTTGAGTTCTCAAGTTTCGGGTGCGCTCCTCGCTTTGGTTTTGCAGACCGCCGCTTGGGGCAACTCGATTTACTTTATCGGGCCTCTTAAGTGACTGTCAAATCGGCTTTTTGGCCCTTATTCGATCGCCTTGTTCCCCGCCGGCCAGGCCGACTTGTCACTCGGTCGATCTCTTGTTGTCATGCGCCCCGACTCTCACCGGAGCGACTCGTCCAACTTTACCGAACTCTCGGTCGGAAGTCAAACCCTGAGGTTCTCCCCCCGTCGAACCAGATCCGCTCAGCGGCGGGCCCTCGCTGGGCACACACCCGTCTGCAGATCTGATTCGTTGTCGTTGGTCGGCCCCTGGCCCAGCCGCTATCTCCGTTGTCTGGCGCCCTTGCTTTAGGGGCCTGCATCGGGGACTCGCGTCCGTCTCGCTCAGAAGGCTTCGCCAACGTTACACGGCGACCCGCAGTGAGGCAAATTGCACGATCAGGACGGCGTCCAGTACTCGGACCGGGCCCACGCACCCAAAGAGACGCCGACGGCGATCACGGCAGAAGTCCAGCCGACAAGATGAGTGGGGGTTAGCAACGCTCCACTGTCGCCAACCCCCACCCACCGGTCGAGCCTGCCCGTGACTCCAGCCCGTCAGCCCTTGACGGCCCCCGCGGTCATGCCACGCACGAAGAAGCGCTGCATGCTGAAGAAGATGATCATCGGCACAAGCATGGAGATGAACGCCCCGGCGGTCAGGAGCTCCCACCCCTGACCCTGTGTGCCCATAATCCCGGACAACGAGACGATCACTGTCGAGTTCTGCGGCTTCAGGAACATCAGCGCGATCAGCAGGTCGTTCCACACCCACAGGAACTGCAGGATCGCGAAGCCCGCGATGGCCGGCATCGACATGGGGAAGACCAGCCGCCAGAAGGTCTGGAAGTGCGTGGCGCCGTCCACCTTGGCGGACTCGATGATCGACCGTGGCAGCGTGGTCATGTAGTTGCGCAGGGTGTAGATGGCGAGCGGCATGCCAAAGCCGGCGTGCAGCAGCCAGACGGAGACGTACTGGCCGGCGATGTTGATGCCGCGGGGACCCAGCAGGTCAAGCATGGGCTGGAGCGCCACCTGGATCGGCACCACCATGACCGCGACGATCGTCACGAACAAGAAGTCGCGGCCCTTGAACTCGAGGAACGTGAAGGCGTAGGCCGCGAACGCCGCCAGGGTGATGGGAATGATCGTGGCAGGCAGCGCCACTGCGAAGGAGTTGATAAACGACGTGCCCATGTCGGTCTTCTCGAACACCCCGGCGTAGTTCTCGACCGTGAACGGGCCGAAGATGCCATTCCACCAACCGGAGCTGTTGATCAGGTCGATGTCACGGAAGCTAGTCACCAGCAGGCCAATCGTCGGAATCAGCCAGAGCACCGACAGCAGCGTCATGACGACAATGGAGACCCAGCTCCGCTTGCGTTCCATGGTCTCGGCCTTGCTCACCGCTCCGCCTCCTCGCGCTTGAAGTGCCGCACCTGGTAGATCAGCACGGGAATGACGGCGACCAGCAGGATCACCACGATCGCGGAGGCCTTCCCCGCGTTCTGCTGCACGAACAGCTCCTGGAAGAACAAGTTCGCGATCACGTTGGTCTTGTAGTTGCCGTTGGTCATCACGTAGACGATGTCGAAGATCTTCATGACCATGATGAACACGGTCACGAAGACCGTGATGATGGTGCCCCTCATCTGGGGGATGACGATCTGGAAGAAGATCTTCAGTTCGGAGGCGCCGTCGATGCGGGCGGCCTCCAGAGTGTCCTCGGGCACGTTCTTGATGGCGGTCGAAAGCAGCACCATGGCGTAGCCGACCTGTAGCCACACCACGATCACCATGAGCAGGATGCTGTTGAGGGCGAACCTGTCGATAGTGATCCAAGACTGCGGCTCACCGCCCAGAGCCTGCACGATGGCGTTCAGCAGGCCGATTTGGGTGGCGCCGGACTGGTAGTCGTAGATGAACCCCCAGATGGTGGAGGCTCCGACGAACGAGATCGCCATCGGCATAAACATCATGGCCTTCGACACGTTCTCACCCTTGGGCGAGAGCCGGTCCGCAAGAACTGCCACCAACAGCCCGATCACCACTGTCGTGGCTGGCACGATCAGCAGCCACAGCAGGTTGTTGCCGATCGTGCGCATGAACTCGGGCGACGCCAGCACGTCGGCGAAGTTCTTGTAGATCGGCGACACGTACGCTGTCGAATTCTCGTTGGCCAAGGAATAGTTGACCGTCTGCACCGTCGGGTACAGCAACAGGAGGCCGACGGTGAAGTAGCCGGGCAGGATCCAGGCGTACGGCATCAGGAATTGGCCCAGACGACCGGGCAGGCCCTCGACGAACACGTTCATGCAGTAGAAGAACAGGACGGCCCCCCCGATGCCCAGCACCATCGCGAGCAACGCCTGGACGATCTTGTCGATCACGGGGACGCCCATGGCGAACCACTGCGGGTAGTACGCCAGTGCCAGGAAGGCGTTGCCGACGAACCAGCCGACCGCGATCATCGCGACCGCGCCGACGAGGATCCGCTTCGGGTCCGCGGGGCTGGCCGTCTTCTTGGTCTGGGGCGGGCCGACGGCTGCGGCTTCGATGATGGCGCTCATGACTCGGGCCACGAGTTCTCGATGGCGTCGGCGACGTCCTGGGCGGACTTCTGGCCCGACGTAAAGTCCACCATGCCGCTCCAGAACGTGCCGCCTCCGACGGCGTTGGGCATCAGGTCGGAGCCGTCATAGCGGAACACGTCGGCGTTCGAGGCCATCTCGGCGATCCTTCGCGTCGTTTCGTCGGGATAGTTCGACTGGTCGAACGTCCTGTGCGGCGAAAGCCAGCCGCCCTTCTTGGCCCACTCGGCGCCGAACTGGTCGCTGGTCAGGAACTTCATGACCTCAATGGCGTCGGGGTCGTCGCCGTTGAACAGCGCAGCGATGTCGCCGCCGCCCAGGATCGGCTGACCCGCGAAGCCGCCCTCGTACGGCGGGAAGACAGTGGTCCCGACAGCTGTGTCAAGGTTCGCCTGGATGTCCTTGGGGAACATGCCCGAGACGAAGTTGCCCTGGCGCATCCAGTAACAGCTCGGCGGTGTCTGGAACGCGGGGTCCATGGCGTTGCCGAACGCAGTGGCAAGGATGCCCTTGCGACCGCCGAAGGACATCCCGTCGGTCAGCAGCAGCTTCTCCATCTCCTCGAACGCCGCCACGATGCGCTCGTCGTTGAAGGGGATCTTGTGCTTGGTCCACTGGTCGTAGACGTCAGGGCCCCACATCCGGAGCACCAGTTCCTCGATCCAGTCGGTGCCGGGCCAGCCGGTGGCGGCACCGGACTCGAACCCCACGCACCAGGGCGTCGTTCCGCCGTCCTTGATCTGGGCGGCGACCTGCTGCATCTCCTGGACGGACTTGAACTCCGTCGGCAGCCCGGTGGCCTCGTAGGACTCGGGGTACCACACGATGGACTTGACGGCCATCCTCATCGGCGCCCCGTAGACGCGCCCGTTGATACGGGCCGCATCGAGGAAGCCCGGAATCAGTGTGGAGTTGATCGTGTCGTAATCGAGGAAGGTGTCGATGGGCTGGATCTGGCGTTCGGCTGCCTGCTCCGCGAGGCCGCCGGGCTGCGGGTAGATGGCGATGTCAGGCGTGTCGCCCGAGCGCACCCGCGCCTTGATCAGCGTGGTGAAGTCCGTCGAATTGTTGTACTCGACCGCGATGCCCGTCCGGTTGGTGAACTCGACCAGCGAGTCCCTGAACCCGACGGCCTCGTCACCACCGAACGCCCCGAAGATCGTGACGACCTTGTCGCCGTCCGTGGTGCCACCCTGAGCGACAAAGTCGCCGCCGCTGCCGCCCCCGCCGCGGGGGTTCGGATCCTGCAGGCAGCCGGTCAGGACGAGGCTCAGGGCCAAGCCGGCCGCGGCCGCAAGCCGGATCCTTGCTCGTGATCGGCTCATCATTCTCCTCTCGCGGTGGCCCGACGCTGGACCCCTCAAGCCAGGACACTACGCCGATTGCCCCTCTCAGGAGGGCAATCGCTCGGGAGCGATGAGTGCCGTGGAGCCGCCAGCGAGCAGCGTCATCCCGACGCCACCAACCCGCACCCGGGGGCCAGATGGAGGTGTGCCGGAACAACGACGATTAGCAGCGCCGTCGTTGCAGGACCCCGCCCCATCAGTGCATGTTGCTGTTGTCGAGTCGACTCCGACATGCCGCAGGCTGCCACACTCGTTGATCGGCTCACCCACGTCCCGGACCCGAGATGTCGTATGGGTCGGCGGTACCAGTTGGAAGTGGTCCTGGTGTGGACAATGAGGCACCACGATCGTCGCCTACCGACCAAGATCACCGCTTGTCAAAGCACTCTTACTGCACCCACCGTGCGCTTTCCTCGACGCAGGACCGCCCAGCCGCCGGCCAGCAGGTCGTCACTAGTCAGACGCTGCTCGACGTCAGTCACCTTGCGGTTGTTCAAGTAGGCCCCGCCTTCGGCAATCGCCCGGCGTCCGGCGGACTTAGACGCCACTACCCCAGCCGCAACAAGAGCATCGCAAACCAACGGCAGCTGACCGTCGTCGGCGTGCAGGTCGGCCGCTGCCAGCTCTACCATCACGGCACGCAGCGTGGCGTCCGGCAAGGCGCTCAGCTCGGCACCGCCGAACAATGCCCGGCCGGCCTGTTCCGCTGCCTCCCGCTCGACTTTGCCATGCACCAGATCGGTGATGTCGGCTGCCAGGGCGCGCTGGGCGGCCCGCAGTTGCGGACGGTTCTCGGTCTGGTCGGCTAACTCGGCGATCTCGTCGGGGCTTCGCCACGTGAAGATCTTCAAGTACTCGACCACCTTGGCGTCCTCGGCGTTGAGCCAGAACTGGTGGAACGCGAACGGAGAGGTGAGTTCAGGATCGATCCAGACCGTCCCCGCTTCGGTCTTGCCGAACTTGCTGCCGTCGCCCTTGGTGAGCAGTGGGGTCACCAGCCCGTGCACCTGGACGCCTTCGGTGCGTCTGATGAAGTCGATGCCGGCAGTGATATTCCCCCACTGGTCCTGGGCGCCAGTCTGCAACGATGCCCCATACATTCGGTACAGCTCCCGGTAGTCGAGCGACTGCAGCAGCACATACGCGAACTCGGTGAAGCTGATGCCTTCCTCCAGCCTTCGTGCCACCACGTCACGGGCCAGCATCCGGTTGACCGGGAAGTGTTTCCCGACGTCGCGCAGGAAGTCCAGCGTCGACAGCTTCGACGTCCAATCGAAGTTGTTCACCACCAAGGCAGCGTTGTCGCCCTCGAAGCTGACGTACCCGCTGACCTGAGCACGCAACCGCTCGGCCCATTCGCGAACCACATCGGCATCGTTCATCACTCGCTCGCCGGCGAGCTTGGGATCCCCGATCAATCCGGTGGCACCGCCGACCAACAGGATCGGCCGGTGCCCCGCCTCCTGGATGCGCCTGGCTACCAGCAATTGCATGAGATGGCCGATGTGCAGGGACGCCGCTGTCGGGTCGAATCCGACATAGGACGTGATCGGTCCCGAATCCAAGTGGGCAGCCAGCGCGTCCACATCGGTCGATTGGGCCACGAAGCCACGCCAGGTCAGTTCGTCGAGGAGAGCGTTCACCCGGTCAGGCTACCGGCTCGCTTCGAGGCTGCCGAACTGACGCTGCGACCCGGACGCTACGAGCCCGCCCAGTCCCGCGCTTCCCGGGCGGCGGCATCCAACTCGGCGAGCTGACTGCGGACCTGAGTCGTTGCGGTGCCACCGCGTCCGTTCCGAGACGCCACGGAGCCCTCGATGGTCAGCACCGACAGGACGTCAACGCTCAGCTCCGGAGCGATCGCCGCCAGCTGTTCGGCGTCCAGTTCTGCCAACTCGATGCCGGACGCCTCACAATGCCGGACCGCGGCCCCGGTGATGTCGTGTGCACGGCTGAACGGAACGCCCCTGCGGACCAGCCAGTCCGCCATGTCGGTGGCGAGCGAGAAACCACGCGGGGCGCACTCGGCCATCCGCTGGACGTCGAACGTGAGCGTGCCGACCATGCCGGCCATCGCCGGCAGCAGCACATGCAACTGGTCGACGGCGTCGAACAGCGGCTCCTTGTCCTCCTGCAGGTCACGGTTATACGCCAACGGCAAGCCCTTGCAGGTGGCCAGCAGCCCGGTGAGATTGCCGATCAGCCGACCCGCCTTCCCGCGCGCCAACTCGGCGACATCCGGATTCTTCTTCTGCGGCATGATGCTCGAGCCGGTCGACCAGGCGTCGGCCAAGCGTGCGAAGCCGAACTCGGGTGTCACCCAGATGATCACGTCCTCGCTGAGCCGCGACAGGTCGACGGCTACCTGCGCGAACACAAAGCAGGCCTCGGCGACCAGGTCGCGCGAAGCGGTGCCGTCGATTGAGTTCGCCACCGAGGACGCAAAACCGAGGTCGGTCGCCACCTGCTCCGGATCGAGCCCGAGCGAAGTGCCCGCCAGAGCGGCAGACCCGTACGGGCTGACGGCTGCGCGCCGATCAAGGTCGGCCAGCCGATCGATGTCACGAAGCAGCGGCCACGCGTGGGCCAGCAGTTGGTGGCTCAGCAGCACCGGCTGGGCGACCTGCAGGTGAGTGCGGCCGGGCATGATCGCCCCCAGGTACCGTTCGGCCTGGTCGCGCAGTGCCCCCACGACTTCAAGAACCTCGATCGCCACCAAGCGGACCTCGCGCCGCAACCAGCGCCGCACCAAGGTGGCGATCTGATCGTTGCGGGATCTACCTGCCCGCAACCTGCCGCCCAGTTCGGGGCCGACCCGCTCGATCAGCAAGCGCTCCAGTGCCCCGTGCACATCCTCGTCCGTGGGGGCGGGACCGACCCGTCCCGCGGCCACGTCGGCACGCAGTTCCGCCAGCGCATCGACCATGGCACGGTGGCTGGCATCGTCCAGCAGCCCGGCCCGCCGCAGAGCGGCCGCGTGCGCGATCGAGCCGTCCAGATCGTCCAGCGCCAGCCGCCAGTCAAAGTGCGTCGACACCGACAGCGCGAACATCGCGTCCGCAGGGCCACCGGCGAACCGGCCTCCCCAAAGGAATCCGTCGGCGTGCTGCGCGGGTGGTTGATCTGGGCTCTGTATCACCGCCCCATCATCGCCCATGATCGTGTTCGGCATCAGGCCCGTCCCGTCGCGGAGTCCGGATCGCGGTGCTCGCCGCCAGCCAGGGCGCCGAACCAGTCGGCCAATTCCTGCCCGCCCTCAGGCGTCCGGGCGATCGCCAAGATGGAGTCGTCTCCGGCTATGGTGCCCAAGATGCCGGGGTGCGCCACCCGGTCGATGGCGGACGCAAAGTACTGCGCTGCCCCAGGTGGTGTCTTGAGCAGCGCCAGGTTCCCCGAACCCTGCGCCGAGACCAGCAACTCGGTGCAGATCCGCGCCAGCCGGGCCTCGTGCGCGGCGTGGTCGGAGGCCACCTCGGAACTTGGCGGCGCATAGACCAGCGAGCCATCTGCGCCGCGCACCCTAACCGCACCGATCTCCCACAGGTCTTTGCTGAGCGTGCCCTGGCTGACAGTGATGCCCTCGCTGGCGAGCAGATCGGCCAATTCCGCCTGCGAACCGATCTCGCGCTGCTGCATCAGACTAATGATGAGCCCCTGCCGGGCGACCCTTGACGATGTCCGGGTCGGCGCCTCGTCAGCCATTGCCGCTCACAGCGTCCAGCGTCCTCACCAACGCCACTGCGAACTCGTCGATGACCTCAGCGGTGACGATCAGCGGAGGCGCCAACCGCAGCACCGTCGGTCGTGGTGCGTTGATGATCCAGCCCGCGTCCAGCATGGCGTCGGCGACCTGCGGACCGATCTCGGAGGCCA
>JAAYVP010000367.1 GCA_012517115.1 Brooklawnia sp.
CGCCAGTTCGCCGAGCTCGTCGCTGGCGTCCAGGTCGACCTCGGCCCGGATCTGCCAGTCGTGGTTGCCGGCCGGGTCGTCGATGATCTGGGTGACCTGCCAGCGACGCGTCCGGTCGTCCCCGATCACGAAGAACGAGGGCGAGCGGGCTGCCGAGCCGGTGCCGATCGTGTCGTGTTCGTCGTAGTAGTCGCCGAGAGCCTCATCCCAGTCGGCGCCGCTCAGGATCGGGCCGGAGTCGTCCGCCTCCAACCCGGCCAAGCCGTCCGGATCGTCCTGCGCCGCCAGCTGCACCCGCCGGAACATCGCGTTGCGCACCAGGACGCGGAAGGCCCGGCTGTTGCCGGTCAGCGGCCTGACCGGGGCCGCGGCATCAGCCGAGCCGGTCCTCGCGCTGGCGTCGCCGTTGGCCAGCGCCTCCCACTCGTCCACCAGACTGGAGTCGGTTGCCCGCACCAATTCACCCAGCCAGGCGATCAGGTCGTCCAACTCGTCGGTGTGGAACGCCGCCGGCACCGTCTGGCGCAGCGCCCGCCAGGCGTCCGAGAGATACCTCAGCAACAAACCCTCGCTGCGTTGCAGCTTGTAGAACGCCACATACTCGGTGAAAGTCATGGCCCGTTCGACCATGTCTCGGACGATCGCCTTGGGACGCAGCGGGTGCTCAACCAGCCAAGGGCGCGTCTTCGCGAAGGCCAGATGCACCTCGGACAACTCCTCAGCCAACGGCTGCGGCCAGCTCACCTCAGCCAAGATCTCCCGGCGCTCCTCGTAGTCGTACCCTTCGGCCTTGAGTTCGGCCACCGTCTCGCCACGCGCTTTCGATTGTTGGGCGAACAAGATGGCCATCGGGTCCTCAAGCGTCGCCTCGATAACACTCACCACATCGAGTTCGTAGCCGTCCAGGTCGGGGTCGAGCAGGTCGAGCGCTGTCATCGCGAACGCGCTCAACGGCTGGTTGAGCGCGAAATCGTCCTGCAAACCTGGGGCGAGGTCGTAGCGCCGCCCCCCCGCGGTCGGGGTGGTGCGCCGGACCACGACGCCGGCCTCCAGCAGCGACCTGCCCAGCGCTACCGCACGGCGCAACTGCTTGCGCTGCTGCCCGGGGTCGGCCATCGCCGCCCGGACGATGCGCGCCAGCGCAGCGCCAGTCTCCTCGTCGCGTTGCAGCAGGTTGAGCAGCATCGAGTGGCTCACCTCGAGCCGAGCGTGCAGCGTCTCGGGCTGGGCGGCGACGAGCCGCTCGAAACTGGCCTCGGTGTAGTTGACGAAGCCCTCCGGCGGCTTCTTACGCCGCACGCTCTTCAGCTTCTTCTCGTCCTCGGCGAACTTGGCCAGCACGCGGGCGTTCTCGATTTGGTACTCGGGGGCCTGCACCACCACGTTGCCGACCGGGTCGAAACCAGGACGCCCAGCCCGGCCGGCGATCTGATGGAACTCCCGGGCCCGCAGCAGCCGCTGCCGACGGCCGTCGAACTTGCTCAAAGTGGTGAAGACGACCGTGCGGATCGGCACGTTGATACCCACCCCGAGCGTGTCGGTGCCGCAGATCACGCGCAAGAGACCTTGCTGTGCGAGCGTCTCGACCAGTCGCCGGTACTTCGGCAGCAGGCCGGCGTGATGGACACCGATGCCGGCGCGCAGCATCTTCACCAACGTCGCCCCGAACCCGCGGGCGAACCGGAATCCGCCGATCGCCTCGACGATACCGCGTCGGGCCTGCGTGTCGACCAACTTCATGCTCATCAGGCCTTGCGCCTGCTCGGTAGCGGCCGCCTGGCTGGGATGCACCAAGTAGATCGGAGCCGCCCCGGTGTGCACCAGTTCGGTCAGCGTCTCGGGCAGGGGAGTCAGTGACCAGTTGAAGACCAGCGGCACCGGGCGGGTGGCCCCCGCCAGCACCTCGGTGGGGCGTCCGGTGCGTGCGGTGAGCAGGTCGACCAGGCCCGTCACGTCACCCAGGGTGGCGCTCATGATCATGAACTGTGCCTGCGGCAGTTCGCTGGTCGCCACCTGCCAGGCCCAGCCGCGGTCCGGGTCGGCGATGAAGTGGTATTCGTCGGCGACTACCATCTGAACGTCGGCGCTGGCTCCCTCACGCAGGGCGATGTTGGCCAGGATTTCGGCGGTGCAGCAGATGATCGGCGCGTCCGGGTTCACCGA
>JAAYVP010000368.1 GCA_012517115.1 Brooklawnia sp.
CGGTCGGAGTGGCTGAACGCCGGCCTGGTCGTCTTCGCCCGGACGCTCACCGCGATCTCGTCGGTGGTCTTGCTGACCAATGCCCAGGTGCCGCTGCTGTCTGTGCGCATGCTGGTCGACGTCGAGGCGGGCCGACTGTCTTCGGCAGCGGCGATGAACGTGACCTTGGCCGTTCTGGTCGCCGGCGCGGTGCTGGGCGTCCGGTTGCTCGGCCCACCAGCGGAGAGGTCGCGATGAGCATTGAGATCACCTTGCGAGGGGTCTCGCACAAGTACGACGACCAGGTGGCACTGGCGGGGGTGGACGCGGTTCTTCCGGCCGGCCGCCTGATCGCGGTGGTCGGGTCATCGGGCAGCGGCAAGACAACCCTGCTTCGGCTGATTGCGGGCCTCGAAGCCCCCGATGCCGGCGAGGTGCTTTTCGACAAGAAGGCCTACTCGGGTCGTCCGGAAGACCGACCGACAGCGATGGTCTTCCAGTCCGAGAGCTTGTTCCCCGACCTCACCGTGGCCCAGAACATCGCATTCGGGGTGCGGGCGCGCGGCCGGCGGTCGGCGTGGGTCGACGAACAGGTGGCCATCGCGATGCTTCGACTCGGGCTGACCGGCCTGGACGATCGCTACCCCGACGAGCTGTCGGGTGGGCAGGCCCGCCGGGTGGCGATCGCGCGGGCCATGGTCAGGCAACGAGGCGTGCTCCTGCTGGACGAGCCTTTCGCCGGCTTGGACGCTCCACTGGCCCGGACCCTGCTGCGGCAACTCCAAGCGACCCAACGCAGGTTGGGGTTGACGATGATCCTGGTCACCCACGACCAGGAACACGCCCTGCTCGCAGCAGACCATGTGTTGGTCATGGACGCCGGGCGGGTCGTTCAGGCGGGGGCGCCACGCACGGTCTTCGAGCGTCCCATCTCGTTGTTCGCCGCCCAGTTCTGGGGCAGCCCGGCGTTCGTGGACGCCCAAGTCGAGCAGATCGACGATTCGCCTTCGGGACGCCGGGCGTTGGTCCGGTTGTTCGGGGAGCTGCGTTCGATTCCCGCCCACCCCCATACGACGACAGGCGGACCCGCGACGGTGCTCTTGCGTCCTCACGCCCTGCGAGTCGAGCGGGTGCACGACGTGGTCGCCGACGACCCTTGGCGCCGGGTGTCCGACGAGATCGGAGTCGTGGAGGAGACCCACTACTACGGGGATCGAGTCGAGTACCTGGTCGAGACGGAGGCTGGCAGCCTTGTTGCCAGCGGAACGCTGGGGGCAGCGTTCATCGACCGAGGCACCGCCGTCCGACTCATGCTGGACGAGGATCGCGCCTGGGTCTTGCCGCTTCGGTAACACGGTTGTTACCGGGTGTGACCCAGGGTCATGTTCCCTGGCTCTTTCAGGGGTGATGCTGATTGTGCCCCCTCAGCAGGAGGGACGTCAGACCACAGCATTCAGACCACAGCAAGGAGCAGCATGAGCACGATTCGCGAGGCGGAGGGACGGGGATGGCTGGCTGCGCCGCCGCCAGTGCCTCGGCTACCCGAGGACAAGATTGAGCAGCGTTACCCAACCCTGCGTTTCCAGGTGTTCATGGGTATCTTCATTGGTTACGCCGGTTTCTACTTGATCCGTAACAACATCCCCCTGATCGCCAAGATCCTCCTCGACGAGGGCATGATCGACAAGGTCGGCATCGGGCTGATCGCCAATGCAGCGCTGATCGCCTACGGCTTGTCGAAGTTCTTCATGGCGACCGTCTCCGACCGTTCGAAC
>JAAYVP010000369.1 GCA_012517115.1 Brooklawnia sp.
CCACTCCGGCGATTGCCACGTTCGACGAAGTTGCGGCAGGCGTCCAGCCGCGCAGCGAGATACCCACGCCGAGCAGCACCGTACCAGCCACGAAGACCCTGAGGGCGTCGTCGGAGAGCCACGCCACGAGGAGCGTGCCGAGGACTGAACCCGGAATGCGTCCCGCGAGCGCCCATCCCGCACCACGCACATCGATGCTCGTCCTTTCGATCAACGCTGCGGACGCCGTCACCAGAACCGCCAGAAGGATCACAAATCCCGGTAGTAGTTGTGGCGCGATGATGCTGACGACCGGCGCGGCAAGCATTCCCAGACCGAATCCGACTGAACCCTGGAGGACCGCGCCCAAGAGCACGACCCCAAACAGGATCCCGATCTGGAGCGCGCCTAACTCCACAGTCCGCAGTCCGGGGGGAGATCTTGCGGCCGCCCGGTCACCCACAACTCGTCGAGCACGGTGTGTTTGATGCACACGCGGGAGTTGTACGCGTATGCCGCGTGCAGCCTCCCGGCACTGTCCACCATCGCGGTGGGGTACTCGTGGCGCCGGTTCGCGCGGAGATTCCCGTACCCGGAGAAGCCGTCACCTGGCTCGAGTACCCGCCGCCACGGGAACGAACGCCCCTCGTTCGGCGAGATGGAGACCGTGACCGATGGCCGCTCGTACGGCCAGAACACGTTGCGGTGCACCGAGTTGAAGCCGATGTCGTTGTGGATGACGGCGACGTTTCCGCTCGGCAGGAGCGCCACGCCGATCGACGAGTTGTTGTTGGGAAGCTCGGTAGGGTTCGGCGAACTCCACGTCTCGGCGTCGTCCTCGCTCACCGCCAGGTAGACGCGGTCGGCGAAGCGACTGCGGAAGAACGCGAGAAGGTGTCCCGGCCGGGTCTCGACGATGGATGCGTGGACGAGGCCTTCGCTGTCGGGGATGTCCACGCGTCGCCATGTTTCACCCTTGTCGTCGGAGATTTGCACAATCGAGATGTCCGAACCGTTGCGGGTGTCGTCGTCGAAACAGAGCCACTGGGGCAGCACCAGTCGTCCGGACTGGAGACGCTGGATGGGCTGGCGCACGAAGCTACCCACCTGATCGAACATCGTGTCCGGCTCGGACCAGGTGCGACCACCGTCTGCCGAGCGCACCCGCCTGAGCAAAGCGGTGTGCTGGAGGTTGAACGTCTCAGGTATGCCTTGGCCACGCGCCACCTGTGAGGGGTAGATCAGCCAGATCTCGCCGTCGTCGCACTGGAACAGGCCAGGGTTCTGATCTGACCTGCCGTTGTC
This sequence comes from Brooklawnia sp., assembly GCA_012517115.1. GTDB lineage: Bacteria > Actinomycetota > Actinomycetes > Propionibacteriales > Propionibacteriaceae > Brooklawnia. Next base: position 1,285 of record JAAYVP010000369.1, read on the forward strand.
GAACGTGACCTGCCGAGCTGGCGTCCACTCGCCAGTAGCGAGCTCCAGTCGCGAGACCCACAGCGCGATATCGGCGTTGCCCTCGTCTGAGCCGCCGAACCAGGCGCACAGGATGTCGCCGTCGCGCAATTCGAGCAAGGTGGGCGCGTGATTGGAGATGGGCTGGGTGGGGATGTGGGCGGAGATGAGCCCCCGGGAGTCCCGCACCAGGCGGGGATCGAGGATTTCCTCAGAACGGTCGATGATTGGCAGATCCATTAGCTCATCCCTTTCGCGTGGTCGCTCGCCACCGTGCGAGCGATCTCCTCAAGTGCGGCCTCGCTGAGCAGGTTGAATGGTGCCCGGCAGGGACCCACGGGTTCGCC
>JAAYVP010000370.1 GCA_012517115.1 Brooklawnia sp.
GAGTGATCGACCGAGTCATTGCCGAGCTTGAAGGCACCGTGGACTATTCCGGCTGGCAGGCCTCGCCGTGGATCAGAGGGCAGCTCGTTGTGGTCTTCGATTCAGACGATCATGCCACCTTGGCGGGGTTTGACCTGCACTACACCGCTGACGAGGGCCTCGTCGTGACCCAACTCAAGGAGAAGCCGTGACATCACCCGCAACGTTCAACCTGATCGATGAACCCTGGATCCGAGTGCGCACGCTCACCGGTGCCGTTCAGGAGCGTTCACTGTGGGCCACTCTGGCTGAGGCGAACGAACTGCGTGGGCTGGCTGGGGAGATCCCCACCCAGGACGCGGCCATACTGCGGCTGCTTCTGGCAGTAATCCTGGGCGCCACCCGCCCTCGGTTTCCCCGTAGCGATCGCGAGAATCTGGAACTGTTCGAGGCGTGGTGGGACGACACCCAGCTACCAATGGACATCGTCGGGCCGTATCTGGATGGGGTGCACCAACGCTTCGATCTCCTCCATCCGCAGACCCCCTTTTACCAAGTGGCCGGACTGACCACGCCGAGCGGGAAGAAGACAGGACTCGGCAAGTTGATCGCTGATCTGCCCGCAAACCTGCCCTTCTTCACGACAAGAGGGGGGCGGGAACTTGAGAGCCTGAGCCTATCGGAGGCGGCTCGTTGGCTGGTGCACTGCCAGGCGTTTGACCCGTCCGGGATCAAGACAGGAGCTGTCGGGGACGTTCGTGTGAAGGGCGGCAAGGGGTACTCCTTTGGCTATCCGGCCTGGGCCGGGAACCTCGGCCTTGTGACGGCCGAGGGTCGGACGTTGGCCGAGACGCTCCTGCTGAATACCCCCTGGTTCGTCTCCGGCCCGGATGATCTGCCCGTATGGGATCGACCCCAACTCGGGCCGGGAGCCGACGCCGGGCACCCAGCGCCGCGAGGACCGGCCGACCTGTTCACGTGGCCTTCGCGCCGCCTGCGGCTCTTTTTGACCGACGACCGCGTTACGGATGTGCAGATCTCCAACGGAGACCGTCTCGGCCCCCAGAATCTCCATGCCTTCGAGCCGATGACCGCCTGGCGTTACAGCAAGGCTCAATCGAAGGCTGGTACCAAAGTGCTGATGCCCGTCACCCACGACCCGACCCGGCGCATCTGGCAGGGCCTGGGCCCCTTGGTGCAGCCTTCGTTTGGCCCGAACGAAGGGCAACCCGCGCGAGTCATCGGTTGGCTGGCCAAGCTCCAAGAGGAGGAGATCATCCCCGGTGCCCAGATCGTTGACCTGCGCACCGTTGGCTTGGAGTACGGCACCCAGAATTCGGTAATCACTGGCGCTACCGATGATCGGCTCACAGCCAGCGTGGCCGCGCTCACCGATCCGGTTCTGGTGCAGGCTGCTGTCGACGCTGCCTCCCAGGCTAGCCAGGGCGTGATCGCACTGGCTAACTTGGCCGGCAACCTTGACCGGGCCGCGGGTGGTGAAGGGCATGCCCGTGAACATACGTTCGAGGTCGGCTACGCCCTTCTGGACAACCCCTTCCGGGCCTGGATTCGCACGCTCGATCACCCCGAGCATGTGCCTGACCACCGTAACGCGTGGGCGGTGACAGCGTCCGCGCTGCTACGTGAGGCGGGGGATGCCCTGGTCGGTGACGCTGGCCGTGCGGCGCTGGTCGGGAGGCCTGTTCGACGAGATCGAACTGGCCAGGCCGAGTTGCTGGACGCCGGCTTGGCCCTCCTTTGGTTCAGGACCAGCCTCGCCAAGACCTTTCCGCAAGCCAAACCCCACTCCGATGAGGTGATTTGA
>JAAYVP010000371.1 GCA_012517115.1 Brooklawnia sp.
CTCCGCGAAGTTGAGTTCGGGCACCGTCTTACCCACCAACTGCGCGCTCGATATCAGGAATCGACGGAAGTCGACATCGGCCCGGTCGTACGTCAGGGCCGTCCGTGCGGGTCGTCCGAGTGCGGCAGCCGCCTTCTGGACCGCGGCCTCCGGACCCACCACTAAGACGGTGTCTCCCTTAGCCAACTGCTCGCCGGGCTGCACCACTCGCGTTCGCGCGTCCCGGCGGTGGTAGCTCAGCTTGATCTGCTGATCGGTCCAGCCGGGCAATTCGTCGAGGGCCATTGGGTGCTCGACCACCACGCTCAGGCTGCCGATGCCAGCGCCGGCCAGGGACGCAGTGTCGTGCTTGGCGGGCCACTCTCGTCCGATGCCGAGCGCGACCACGACGATCGCCAGCACTACACCAACCGGGTAGGCGAGCGCGTAGCCGACCGCCACCAGCGGGTCTCCGTCTGCCGCCCGAGATGCCGCCGCCAGCGCCGGCGTGGACGTGAGGGCACCCGAGTAGGCACCAGCGACGCTGGCCGCGCTCACACCGATCAACCGGCCGACGACTGCGACCACGACTGCGACGACGATCAGGACCACCACGCCCAGCCCCATCAATGGCCACTGCGTCCGCAGATCTCGCAGGAAGGTCGATCCGGCAGCTAGTCCGACAGTGAAGACGAACAACGCCAGCCCGAGCCCCTGCAGCATCCCTAGCGACTGGCCGATGCGGGGATCGAGGACGCCGAGGGCGAGCCCGACGAACAGCGCACCCGCCGCCCCGAACCGGAGCGGCCCGAAAGGAATCTGTCCGACCGCAGCGCCTGCCGCGATGACCAACATCACCGCTACTAAGGGGTTCTCGACCAGGATTTCGACCACGTGACCAGCCCTTTCATCCGGCGCCCAGAAACTGACCGGCGAATCCCGCGTGCCGATTGGAATTCGACGCGGCACGCGTGGCAAGATTAGTACACGGTCGATTCCGGTGGTCCCCCCGGCCACTGATGTACGACTGCAAGTCGGGGCTCGCGTCTCAGGGGGTGGGTGCGCGAGTCCCGACTTCTCATGTCCGAACTCATTTCTTCCTCATCTTTCGGTTCATGCCCGGGACGCTCCGCAGATCATTTTGCAAAGGATCACCCCGAGCGATTCTCTGCACATTGGGTCCGGGAATAGAGCCGTTCAGCGCCTTGTTGCAGAGATGTTCTAAACGTCGAATACGGGAGATATTGATGGCAACCGTCGCAATCACCAGAGAGAACCTGGACGAGACGCTTCGTGACAACGACATCGTCTTCCTCGACTTCTGGGCTGACTGGTGCCGTCCGTGCCACCAGTTCGCACCGGTCTTCGAGCAGGCGAGTGACAAACACACCGACATCACGTTCGGCAAGATCGACACCGAGGACGAGCAAGAGCTTGCCGGTGCCGCGGGAATCACCTCCATCCCCACCCTGATGATCTTCCGCGGAGGTATCCCGGTCTTCTCCCAGGCCGGCGCGTTGCCAGCGGCTGCCTTGGAGAGTCTGATCGCGCAGGTGCGCGCACTCGACATGGACGAGGTACGGCAGAAGGTAGCCGAGATGAACGCCGCCGAGGCGCAAGCACAAGACGACTGATCCACTTCGGCTGAGCGCGGGCGCGCCACGATGCGCTGACTCGAGCCCCGATCCATCAATTCCTGCCGCCGCGCCATGCGGTGCGCCAACAGATCAGCGCTAAGATCGCATCTGGGCACCACGACGGAATCGATGGGTGGCCTTAGCCTTGCTCGATCGAACCGGTAGGGTCGTTCATCATGTAGCAGGCTGTCATCAGCGGGAAGGAGGTGCCCATGGGTTGGCTGTATGACGTTGAACGAAAGCTTGAGA
>JAAYVP010000372.1 GCA_012517115.1 Brooklawnia sp.
CGCGGTATAGCCATCGTCCAGCAGGCTCTGCTGGAAACGGTGGGTACCAGCTTCCGCGCTGAGCATTTGCGCAAGAATGTTCAAACCGCTTGGGAGGTAGGTGAAGGGGCTGTTGGGCTGTTCTCCGCCGCTGGCGCCCGCCGGCATCAAGATGAGCAAGCGGGCGTTGGTTGTGTAGGAGTGCGGCCCCTGAACGTAGACGTACAAGGCCGCGCCAATGGTCAACCCCATACCAATCAAGACGATGAACCATCGGCGCAGCAAAACGCGCACACCCTGCGCTAAGTCCACAGGTACTCCCATCTTCGATGCCCGTAACACCCGGGGGGGTCAGTTCGCGTCCAGCGTAGCAGCACCGGGTGACCTACCTGAGGGTCCCGGGAGCCACTTGGCTAAGCGGTTCGAGAAGGCAGTAATGCGCTCGTCGGCTCGACGTCGGCTCTGATCCACCAAACCAGCCAGTTGTCTGAACTCGTGCACGTAGCTGAGCGAGGTGGCAGTGGCAGACGGGGTGTCCATCTCCACCAGATCTACCAGCACGGGATAGTCGAGGTTCCGGAAGAACCCAGCGAACTTTCGACTGTAGGCGACCGGGACCGTGGGAACCCCCGTCGTGAACGCGGCGATGGTGGCGTGCATTCGGGATCCCAAGAAGACATCCAGCCCGCTGATAAACGACTTCGCGTCGATCGGCGTAAGGAAGGTGGGCGCCATGACGCATCCCGGATGGTCGGCCGCCAGGCTCTGAGATACCGAGACGTCATCCTCGCTAGGCGCTTCTCCGCGCGAAATCACGTGAGGCACCAGGTAGACCTGGAGGCCTTCGGCGAGTAGTCCCGCGATGACGTCGTGGCAGTACTGCTGGTAGTCGGTGCGCAGACGAAACTGATTCTCACCTGTGTAGCCGCCGTTCCACAGTAGCCCCGACACATTGAACCCCACCGTAGGTCTATCAGTGGACGGAGGGGGTGGACCGGCAGGTTTCCATGCCAGCGAAACAGCGACGTCCGTGGTGAGGATGACCTCGCGGCTGGTCACGCTGGCCAGAAACGAGCGTGACATGTCGTCGCGGGCCGCAACAAGAGCCGCCCGGTTGACGACGTGGCGTACCCAAGGTAGCAGGGGCCGACGCTGGACAGGCCCATAAGTTTGGGGTGCCAGCACAAGTGGCACTCCGGAAGCGAGGACCAGTTCCTTGTCGACGAGCTTGTTCACCAGGCGCTTGATTCCGTAGATGTCAGAGAAACTGTCGCCTCCGGTGAAATCGAGCACCACGTCGCACCGGCGAAGCTCACGCAGTGAGGTTAATAGCATGAGAGGCTTCTTTCGGTACAAGGGAGCAGCCAAGAAGCGCTTATTGCTGATGCCGAGCGCGTGGGCCATTCGGACCAGCTCAGGTGGTCGGTTCGCCGAGAAGAGGACGATCTCGCCGTCGTCTGGCGCCAACCGATGCACCAGGCCGACCGCCGAGTAGGCAAGGGCGACAACCCCCAGATTGGCGTTGTCGCACTGGACGCCCATCAAGCCGATCCGCATGTCAGCCATCCTGACCGAGCTGGTCGAGGCCCTCGCGGGCAGCATTCCGTTGTCGCGTTGATTCGTCCCGGCCCCACGCCAAGCTCGCTCGTGGGCCCCGCTGGGCCCAGACTGCAGCCCAGAAGGACAAGGCAGCGTAGACGGCGCCTGCCGGTGCAAGGCGGAGGTCTTTCATCACAACATCACGCAGCCATGCCCACCGGTCGGCTCGACGAACCTTGTACGGGCCGTCAAGCGAGACATGTTCCCGCATCGCCGCATTGCCCCGCCGCACACGAATCAGTCGTCTGACCAGGGCGCGCGTAGTGTGGGGAGTCTCAACCAATACCTCGACCTCAGGCACCACCACGCGCTCGTCGTCGGTGTACAGCGAGTCGAGAAAGAGATCGTCGGCCACGACCAGGGGAAACCGGTCGAACCGAGATCGGCCTTTCTCCGAGATAGCCACCAGGCCGCGACCAAACAACCCCAGC
>JAAYVP010000373.1 GCA_012517115.1 Brooklawnia sp.
CGGGGTTCGCGGCCCAGCACCGCAGCCACCGCCTTGACGGCGACCGGGATATCCTTCTTGGTCAACTGAGACTGCAGCGCCAGCGTGGCGGTGGCCACCAAAACGGCTTGGCCCGATTCCATCGCCCAGACCAGCGCCGGGACAAGGTACCCCAACGATTTCCCGGTGCCAGTGCCGGCTTGGACCAGCAAGTGGGCACCGTCGGCCAGGCTCCGCGAGATCCGGTCGCACATTACCTGCTGGCCGTGACGTGGGCTGCCGCCGATCCCTGCCACAGCTGCGTTCAAGGCTTCGGCAGCCTGAGACGCTGGGTCAGTCACGCTCGTGCCCGGTGTTGGGATGCAGGACTGCATCGTCCCGCGCATACGCAGCCAACTTGGCGGCAAGATCTGGGTGTACCCGGGCCCGTACCAACGTGCCTTCACCCAAGTGCTCCAGCAGCAGCATCTCGCCTTCGCGATGGATCCGGTCGACGAGGTCGCCCCTACCCCAGGGCACCAATGCGGTGATCTCGACATGCGGGGTCGGCAGTCGTTCCTCTATCACCGCACGCAACCGGTCGAGACCCTGTCCGGTGCGAGCCGAAACGACAACCGCATCAGGATAGTGGCTCTTCAGCACGGCCAGCACGTCCGGATCTGCCCGATCCGCCTTGTTGATCACCAACTGCTCAGGCCGATCGGCAGCCCCGATCTCGGCAAGTACCTGCCGTACCGCCGCGATCTGGCCCTGCGGATCTGGATCTGAGCCGTCCACCACGTGCAGCAGCAGGTCGGCGTCAACGGTCTCCTCCAACGTCGACCGGAACGCCTCAACCAAGTCCGTCGGCAAGTGCCGCACGAACCCGACGGTGTCAGTGAGTGTGTAGACACGGCCGTCCGAAGTGGTGTCTCGCCTCGTTGTGGGGTCTAGGGTGGCGAAGAGGGCATCCTCGACTAGGACGCCGGCATGAGTGAGCCGGTTGAGCAGCGAAGACTTGCCAGCATTGGTGTAGCCGACGATGGCGACCGAAGGGACGAGATGACGCCGCCGATCTGCCCGCTTGACGGCGCGGGTACCAGCCATCTCTCGCAGTCGGCCACGGAGCACGCTGATACGACGATTGATGCGACGCCGGTCGGTCTCGATCTTGGTCTCACCGGGACCCCGGCCACCGATGCCCACACCGCCAGATGCCCGCCCGCCCACTTGCCGCGACAGGCTGGTACCCCAGCCGCGGAGCCGTTGTTTCAAGTAGTTCAACTGCGCGAGTTCGACCTGTGCTTTGCCCTCGACGCTCTTGGCATGTTGAGCGAAAATGTCGAGGATCAGCGCGGTCCGGTCGACAACCTTGACGCCGACTCGGTCCTCCAGGGTGCGCAGCTGGGCGGGCGTCAACTCGCCATCGCAGATGACAGTGTCGGCGCCGGTCGCCTGGACGACTTCGCGAACTTCGTCGACCTTGCCGCGTCCCACGTAGGTGGCAGGGTCGGGGCTGCTGCGGCGCTGCACTAGGCCGTCGAGGACCTGGGAGCCTGCCGTTTCGGCGAGCGCCTTGAGTTCGAACATCGCGTTGTCTGCGTCGATCTGGTCACCGCTGGTCCAAACACTGACGAGTACTACCCGCTCGAGGCGTAACTGGCGATACTCGACCTCGGAGATGTCTGCCAATTCGGTGGACAAGCCGGGAACTCGACGTAACGAATGGCGCTCCGCCAACTCAATGTCTGCTTGGCTGCGGTCGTCCTCGTCGTTCCACAGGTCCTCGTCGTCGTCCCAGTTCTCGGGGTCCCATTCGGCGTCGTCGACCATCGGTTTACCGGGTTCGGCCCGCTCGCTCGGGTTCTTGGCTTCGTCTGTCATCGTTCAGCAAGCCTACGCGACCCGCCGGGCGATCAACCCGGCAGGACAACACTCCCGTGGGCGACGACAACAGCAGGACCCGACAGGTATGCCCGCTCGGTGGTCTGCTCCACCTTCAGATCACCACCCGGCACGCTGACGTGCACTTTACCTGCGGACTGCCCCAGCTTGGCTAGCTGAGCCACTGCGGCCGCCACTACCCCAGTGCCACACGACATGGTCTCGCCGACGCCTCGCTCGTGGACGCGCATCTTAAGATCGCGCTCGCCGATAGGAACCACGAACTCGATGTTGACCCCCGCGGGGTAAACCCGCGGATCGAAGCCGGGCTGCCGATTGAGGTCGAGTTTCGCCAGCTCAGTCTGATCGCTCAGCATCACCACCGCATGCGGGTTGCCGACGTCGACGGTGATCGCCTCAGATCGTCGGCCCTCGACGTCGACCCAGGTGAGCCGCTCGGCCACCGTGACACGACCCACATCAATGGTGATCCAGCCATCAAGCTGCGGCCAAGCTGTGCGCAACCCCGCCCGGGTGGCGACCTGCACCGGACCTGGGGCAACCAAGCCCATCTCAAGTAGGTGACGCACGAACACGCGCAACCCATTGCCGCACATCTCGGCGATGGACCCGTCGGCGTTACGGTAATCCATGAACCATATCGCCGGGTCCCCTTCCCATTCGGGGATCGAGGCCGCCTTCACAGCGCGGAGCAGCCCGTCGCCGCCGATTCCGGCTCGGCGGTCGCACAGCCAGCGCACAGTCGGGGCGTCCAGCCGGTGGTGATCCTCAGCGTCCACGACAAGAACAAAGTCATTCATGGTGCCGTGACCTTTGGCGAAATCCAACGTCGTCACCCGTTCAGTGTGTCACTCGATCAAAGTGAGACCGAGGGTTGTCGCGATGGTGGCCGCCGCGTCCGGACTACTCGCGGGCAGCCAGTGGATTCGGTCGTCGCGAGCGAACCAGCCAAGCTGTTTGCGGGCGAATCGCCGCGTCCGGTCGATGGTGGCCTGCCGGGCCTCGTCCTCGCTCATCTTGCCGGCGAGGAAGTCGAGCACCTGCTGATACCCCAGAGCGCGGGACGCGGTCAGGCCCTCCCGCAGACCGCGGCTCGTCAGAGTCCGCACCTCATCCACGAAGCCGTCCGCCCACATCTGGTGAACGCGCGCAGCAATCCGGGAGTCCATCTCAACACGATCCAAGCGCAGTCCGAATTGGTGCACGTTGGCCAACTCGTAGTCAGGTTCGGGCAGCCGGGCGGTGTAGTCCCCGGTTAGTTCGATCACCTCAAGCGCACGGACGATGCGGCGTGCGTTGCCGGGCAGGATCTCCGCGGCGGCCTTTGGGTTCCGCTCGACTAGGACGCGGTGCAGGTCGGCTACGCCGACGCGCTCCAGCTCGGACTGCCACTTGCTTCGCACGTCCGGGTCGGTCCCGGGAAAGTGGAAATTGTCGACGATGGCCCGGATGTAGAGGCTGCTACCGCCGACGAGAATCGGAATGACCCCACGACTGCGCAGATCGGCGATGACTTCGCGCGCCATGACCTGGAATTGAGCTACCGAGGCCGTCTGGGTGACATCCATGATGTCGACAAGGTGATGGCGAACCCGCTGCAACTCGATCGCATCGGGCTTGGCGGTCCCGATGTCCATCCCGCGATAGACCAGCATCGAGTCGGCGTTGACTATCTCGGCCGGCAGACTACGCGAGCCGAGCAGGACGGCCAACTCGATGGCAAGAGTCGATTTCCCGCTGGCAGTTGGGCCCACCAGCACCACGAGTGGCAGATCCGCAGCCAAGTCAACGTCCCCGGACGACCGGCAAGCCGAGCCCTATGCCGACCGGACGCGTTTCGTGTTCTGCCTGCCACGCGTCCCCACCAGGGGTGCGACGTAGGTTACGGATTGGCGCGTCTGCCACCAGATGGTGCGGGGCAGCGTAGGTTATCTCGACTTCCCCAATATCACCCGGTCGGGGCTGCATCGCAGGATCCGCCGGGACCGCCACATGGATGAGCCGATTGTCCCGGGCACGGCCCGAGATACGAGCGGTCCGGCCGTCCTTTCGACCCTCTCCGCTGGCGAACAGCACCTCAACGGTCTTGCCGACCTGCGCCTTGTTCTCGTCCCACCCGATCTGCTCGATGAGCTCGACCAGCCGCTCGTAGCGATCCTGAACCTCCTCAGGCGGCACCTGATCTGGCATCGTGGCAGCTGGCGTGCCCGGACGAATGGAGTACTGGAACGTGAAGGCTTGGCTGAAACGTGCCAGTCGAACCACTTCGAGGGTGGCCTGGAAATCGGCCTCTGTCTCACCGGGAAAGCCGACGATGATGTCGGTGGTGATCGCCGCATGCGGCATCGCCTGCCTGACCCGTTCCAGGATGCTCAGGAACCGATCGCTCCGGTAGCTTCGGCGCATCTGACGTAATACCTTGTCCGATCCGGATTGGAGGGGCATGTGCAGACTGGGCATCACGTTGTGGGTCTGTGCCATCGCCTCGATGACGTCGTCGGTGAAAGAAGCCGGATGTGGGCTGGTGAACCGAACCCGCTCCAACCCGTCCACGCCACCGCAGGCACGCAGCAGTTTGGCGAAGGCCAGCCGGTCACCGAACTCGACACCATAGGTGTTGACGTTCTGGCCGAGCAGGGTCACCTCTTGCACCCCAGCGGCCACCAGCATGTCGATTTCTCTGAGGATCTCGCCCGGACGCCGATCGCTCTCCTTACCGCGCAGGCTCGGCACGATGCAGAAGGTGCAGGTGTTGTTACACCCCACGCTGATCGAAACCCAAGCTGCGTAGCTGGACTCGCGCTTAGTCGGGAGGTTGGACGGGAAGGTCTCCAATGCCTCGGCGATTTCGACTTGGGCTACCTGCGCGACCCGAGAACGCTCCAGCAGCGCAGGCAGCGCGCCGATGTTGTTGGTACCGAAAACGACATCCACCCAGGGCGCCTTCTCGATGATCAGACTGCGGTCCTTCTGCGCCATGCAGCCGCCGACCGCGATCTGCATGCCGGGACGCTGCCGCTTGATCTTCGCCATGTGACCCAGATTGCCGTACAGTCGATTGTCGGCGTTCTCCCTTACCGCGCACGTGTTGAAGACCACGACATCGGCGTCGGCAAGCTCGCCATTGGCTGGCGGTGCAGCGACCAGGCCGGACTGCTCCAGCAACCCGGCGATCCGTTCGGAGTCATGCACGTTCATCTGGCACCCGTAGGTGACAACCTGGTAGGTGCGAGGTGCGTCGATTTCTATCTCGGTCATGGCCCATCCACTGTAGACGGTCGGCTGAGTGAGCTACGAGTTCAGGTAGGACGACAAAGCGGCGGAGGCCTTCGGCCAAGCCGAGGAGTCCGGAAAGCTCGCCCCAGCGGGCGGCTGCCATCCTCCGCGCTGCTGACTTGATCGTTCGGGGCTCCAAGGCACCGGAGTCCGGATCGGCTAGCTGCGCGCCCAGATAGCTGCCCCTACCGAGATCCACGACGCCACAGGCTGAGTGCCGCAGGCTACTGCGCCATCTCGGTGGCCCGGGTTTCGCGGATCACGGTTACCTTGATCCGACCTGGGTAGGTTAATTCGTGCTCCACGTCGTCGGCGATCCGTCGCGCCAATTGCTGCGCGGCTTGGTCGTCCACCCGATCAGGAAGCACCATTACTCTGATCTCGCGGCCAGCTTGCATCGCATATGCCCTGTCGACGCCCGGCTGGCGAGTGGCGATCTCCTCGAGTCTCTCAAGTCGTCTGACGTACGCATCGACGCTTTCGTGCCGGGCCCCCGGCCGGGAACTGGAAATGGCGTCTGCCGCCTGTACCAGCACGTCGACTGCGGTCTCGGGCGCGATCTCGTTGTGGTGCGCGGCAATGGCATGCACCACGACGTCATCCTCACCGTGTCGGCGGACGAGTTCAGCGCCCTCCAGTGCGTGTGAGCCCTCCCCGTGAGTGATGACAGCTTTGCCGAGGTCGTGTAGAAAGGCGGCCCGGCGGCACGTCTCGATATCAAGCCCGAACTCGGCGGCCATCGCCCCGGCCAGCCGGGCGCATTCTGCGCTGTGCTGAAGAACATTCTGACCAAAACTGGTACGGAACCCCAAGGCGCCGATAGTCGGCAACAGCTCGCGGGCTATCCCCCGCAGGCCGAGATCGTCGATCACCTCTTGGGCGGACTCCACACAGGCCTGCTCCAGGTTGCGAGTTGCCTTGTCATGAACGTCTTCGATGCGAACCGGGTCGATACGCCCGTCAGCGACCAACTCAACCAGCGTCTGCCTGGCAGCCTCCCGACGCACTGGGTCGTAGCAGCTCAACAGCACCACACCGGGAGTGTCGTCCACCATCAGCGTCACGCCGGTCAGTTGCTCGAACGCCCGAATGTTCCGGCCCTCCCTACCGATGATCCGCCCCTTCATCTCTTCGTTGGGCAATTCAACCGCAGTCACGACGGCCTCGGCGGTCTGCGCGACTGCGACCCGCTCAATGGCAATGGCGACGATTCGGCCAGCCTCGGTTTCAGCTCTTTGGATCGCTTCGTCAGTGATCTCGCGGGCCCGCCGCTGTGCCTCTTCGCGGGCGGAGTCTGCTGCGAGAGCGAGGACCTCTGCGCGGGCATCCACCACCCGCAGCCCGGCTACCCGCTCCAGCTCGGCGGCAGCCTTGGAAGTGAGCTCGGCAAGCTCAATTCGGGACGACTCGAGTTCCCCCCGATCGGCCTGCAACTGTTCCCGGTCGCGCTGCACGCTGGCAGCGAGATCGCTCAACCGCTCCTCGCGGATGCTCAGCCGCTGTTCACGCTCATCCAGTCGGCTGCGGGCACTGGCCACCTCCTGGTGTGCTGCGGCCAACTCGTCCGGCCCTAGCGCAACAACGGTTGCGGGCACATGCTGGCGGCGCGCAATCAACGCTTGAACGACCAGGGCGCTTGCCAAGATGGCAGCAACGACCCCGAGCACAACCTCCATCCGCAAAGCCTCCTCGCCTGACGACTGTCCCCGCAGACTACCCGTTGGGGTGCGGATCGAGTTGGTCGCCCATTTCAATGTCGACATCTGGACGTGCAGACAGCGCATCCATTGCCGCCTGCCAGGCCAGATCCCCCGAGAAGCCTCGCCGACCGAGCACACCCACCAACCGGCGCAGCGCCACCTCGTAAGGTTGCCCGGCGAGCGAGCGCGCCCTGGCAGTTGCTAGTTCAGCCGCAGCCCGGGCCTCGACATCGCGGTCGATGGGCGCCACCGCCTCAGCTATCACATCGGCAGCGATGCCTTTGCGGCGCAATTCCGCCACCAGAGTGCGCCGGGGCAGCTTGCGTCCACGATGCCGGGACTCCACCCATTGGCTGGCGAAGACAGCATCGTCAAGCAGACCCACTTCTTCGAATCGTGCTAGCACTCGCTCGACGGAGTCCTCGGGCGCGCCCTTGCGGCCCAGGTAGCCCGCCAGTTCGTCGCGACCGTAAGCACGGCGATCCAGCGCTCTCAAGGCGATCTCCCTGGTCACCGAGTCTGGGTCGGGAACCGTACCCGGCTCGGCAAGCCACGCGTCGTCTGCCACGGTCAGAAATCGACCTCTGCGGCCGGATCTACCTCGCCGGTCACCGGATCGACGCCTTCAGGGACCTCGCCCATGCCCATCGCGTCGCGGATTCTGTGGTCGATCTCGTTGGCGACGTCAGGATTGGCCAACAGGTAATTCCGGACGTTCTCTTTGCCCTGCCCAAGCTGGTTGTCCGCGTATGTGAACCAGGATCCGGCCTTGCGGATGAGCCCGGTCTCGACGCCCATGTCGATCAGGCTGCCCTCACGGGAGATTCCCCTGCCATACATGATGTCGAACTCGGCCTGCTTGAATGGCGGCGCCACCTTGTTCTTCACTACCTTCACACGGGTGCGGTTGCCCACTACCTCGTTGCCGTCCTTTAGCGACTCGATACGTCGTACATCTAAACGGACCGAGGCGTAGAACTTCAGTGCGCGGCCGCCGGTGGTGGTCTCGGGGCTGCCGAACATGACACCGATCTTCTCGCGCAACTGGTTGATGAAGATCGCGGTGGTGTTGGCGTTCTTCAAGGCGCCGGTGATCTTGCGCAATGCCTGGCTCATCAGGCGAGCCTGTAGACCCACGTGGGAATCACCCATCTCACCTTCTATCTCGGCGCGGGGAGTCAGCGCGGCAACGGAGTCGACAACTATGCATGCCAGCGCGCCTGATCGGATCAAGGTATCGGCAATCTCAAGTGCCTGTTCGCCATTGTCTGGCTGGCTGACCAACAACGCGTCAGTGTCTACGCCCAGCGCTGCCGCATAGCTGGGGTCGAGCGCATGCTCGGCGTCGATGAAGGCACAGATGCCGCCTTCAGCCTGCGCGTTCGCTATCGCGTGTAGCGCCACGGTCGTCTTGCCGCTCGACTCCGGACCGTAGATCTCGATGACGCGCCCGCGCGGCAGACCCCCGATACCGAGCGCTACGTCGAGCGCGATCGAACCGGTCGGAATGACTTCGATCTGGGCCTGCGATTGGTCTCCCAGGCGCATGACAGAACCCTTGCCATGCGCCTTCTCAATCTGGGCGAGCGCAGCTTCCAATGCCTTCTCGCGATCTGCCACAGCCATCTGTTCGTCCTCTCTGGTGCCCAGGAAAACCCTGGAAGTCTGGATGAGTATCGAAAATGTAGGCGGTCGCACTGACATTTCGTCATCTTCGTCGTGGCCTGTGGATAACTCCGTCCTCAGTCGACCTGCAAGACAGCATATCCGAACACGTGTTCGAACTCTCGCTTTGAGGGGCGTGTCTTGCCGCAGACTCCTACCGGTCTTGAGTAGGCAACTCCAACTTGGTCCAAACCGCCCGCCAGATCAACTTGCAGTCAAGTCCCGCGGCCAGGGCTTCGGCCACTGTGCGTCCGCCGAGGGCATCGAGTACCATTTGCTCGGCCCAGACACCCGCATATCCGTCACCCAGATGGGCCCTCAGTCTGTGCCAAAGCTCGGCCTCACGCATGCGCCTAGGTTAGGGCACCAGCCGAAATCCTCGCGGCGCGACCAGCGAAGGTTGCGGACCGCCACCAAGAACTGACTTGGTGACGGTCCGCAGTGGTCTATCTGATATCTCGATCTCAGCTGATGGTCAACACCGTGCTGAACGGGGTGTCCTCACTCGAGGTACCGACGTAGACCGTGTAGTCACCCGGCAGGATCGCGAAGCCACCTGTGCAGTAGTCCCAGACACTGAACGGGTGGTTCGTCGCAGCCGGATCAATCACGATCTCGATCTGACGAGACTCACCAGGCTCCAAGTGCTGCTTGGCAAAGCCGACCAGCCGCTTCGGTGGCTGGCCGGCCACCGGGATACCCAGGTAGACCTGCACGACCTCGGCGCCGGCCCGCTGACCGGTATTCGTCACCGTTGCGCGCACTGTCACCGGTTGCGTGCCATCGAAGTCAGCGCTGTCGACGGCAACAGCGGACAATTCGAAGGTGGTGTAAGACAGTCCGTAACCGAAGCAGAAGAGCGGTTCAATGCCCTGCGACTGGAACCACCGGTAACCCATCGCAAGGCCCTCGGAGTAACGGATCACCGGGTAGCCGGCGCCCTCGTCGGTTCCGGGATACCGCTCAGGATGGCCCGCGTAGAGAGTGTCGGCCTCGCTGCGCGGGTAGGTGGTTGGCACCTTGCCCGACGGGTTCACCAAGCCGAACAGCAATTCGGGGACGACATGTCCGTCCTCGGTGCCCTGGTTCCAGACCTCCAGCACGGTCGGTGCCTGCTCGATCCACGGCATCAACACAGGTGCGGAGTCTTTCATGACCAGTACGGTCGTCTCGTTCACACCAAGCAGGGCGTCCAGCATCTGGTTTTGCCCATTCACCATGTTGGCGTCGGGCATGTCGGCGCCCTCGGTGGCGACCAGGCCTGCCATCAGGACCACGATGTCGGCCGCCTTGGCCGCCTCGACCGCCTCGTCCAGGTTGGAAAGATCGTTGGCCACGATGAAGCCCTCCACGGTGGCGTCCGAGCCGATCCCGGCGAGGACGTCACGCATGCCGTCAACTGGCGGCACCGTGTAGAGCGGGTCAACCTTGGAAGAGCCGCCACCCCCCTGACATGCCTCTCCGGCGAACTTGGCCTGACCGATGATGACCAGCTTCCCGGTCGGCGCGGTGATCGGCAGTAGCCCAGCATCGTTCTTCAGCAGCACGGCCATCTGGGCGCCGAGCCTGCGGGAAATCGCACCATGGCCCTGCGCATCGATCTGCCCGGGCTGGTACGGCCGCTCAAACTGCCCGAACCGGAACATCTGGGTGTAGCGTCGGATCAGCGCCCGGTCGATGGTCTTCATCTCTAGGCTGGTGTCATTGAGCGCATTCTTGATGTTGGTCTCATTGAACCACTTCGCATCCGGCATCTCATGGTCTAGGCCAGCGTTGAGCGACGGTGCGCAGGACCGGGCCGACCAGAAGTCAGACTGAACATAGCCCTCGAAACCCCAGTCGTCGCGAAGCACGTCGTGCAGAGTGTGGCGGTACTCGGTGGCGTAGACGCCGCGGACTCTGTTGTAGGCGCTCATGATGGATGCGACGTCGCCGTCCTTGACCAGCATCTCGAAGGGCAGCAGGTAGAGCTCACGCAGCACATGCTCGTCCACCTCGACACTAGTGCGGAAACGCTCGTACTCTTGATCGTTGACCACGTAGTGCTTGCCCATCGCGATGATGCCGTGTGCCTGGATCGCTTTGGTGACCTCGACACCCATCACCCCGGACAAGTAGGGGTCTTCGGAAAAGTACTCGAAGTTGCGGCCCGCGATGGTCGTGCGGTGCAGGCAGACTGCTGGGCCTTCCAGCACATGCTGGCCAAGCGTCGCCGTCTCAGAACCGATCACGTCGCCATACTCGGAGGCGACCTGCGGGTCGAACGATGCCGCTACCCCGATGGTCATGGGCAGCGCGGTGGCGGGCGGACTGGGAGTACCGTCGCCCATGCCGACACCGACCGGGCCGTTGGTGATACGGAAGCGGGGGATGCCCAACTCTTCGATCTCCGGGACGTGCCGCTCTAGCCTGATCTGAGCACTCAACTGCTCCATGTCCTCGGCATCGCTGATCGCGTTTGTCAGTGCGTAGATATCGATCGTCTGCATGCCGCCATGCAGCTGCGCGATCTTCTGTTCCAGAGTCATGGCGGCCACGAGCAACTCCGCCCGTTCGCGCGGGGTCTTAGAAGTGTCTAGCCAAGGTTGGGCTTCGGGATGCGACATGCAGGATCTCCTGTGATCGAGAAGTACTCCCCACAGTTTTTTGCGGGCCCAATCATCCTAGGCGGCCGGACACCGGGATGGGCCGGGACTCCGAACTCCGATGCCTCGGTGATCCGCGCCCAACCGGGAACAACCGCGGACCGACGTCGAATGCTCGGTCAACCCTCTCAGGCCGCCAGCATCTCGGGCCGCGACTCCCGAGTTGGGCCACGTTTGGTGACTTGTTGCCTTGGATCCGTGTTTGATTACGGGTTTCTCTGTGTTGGGTTGGGGAGTTTGCGCACTAGCTCGTCTGTGCCGTTACCGCCAAGTCACCATCAACACCGGCGACCACACG
>JAAYVP010000374.1 GCA_012517115.1 Brooklawnia sp.
CCCTGCATCAGCACCTGGTCAGCCTCCTTGAAGGCGTCCAGGATCGCGATGCGCACGTCGGTCATCTCGAGCAACTTGTCGTTGGGGATGACAATCAGGGTGTCGACCTCGTCGGCCAAGTTCGCGATGCCGTCCTCGGCCTGCTGGGCACGTCGGCGTCCCTCGAACGAGAAGGGCCTGGTAACCACACCGATGGTCAGGGCGCCCAGCGAACGAGCGATCTTGGCGACCACCGGGGCGCCGCCGGTGCCGGTGCCACCCCCTTCGCCGGCGGTCACGAAGACCATGTCGGCGCCCTTCAGGGCGTCCTCGATCTGGTCGGAATGGTCCTCGGCCGCCTGGCGTCCCTTCTCGGGGTCGGCGCCGGCACCCAAGCCTCGGGTCAGGTCACGCCCGATATCGAGTTTGACGTCGGCATCGCTCATCAACAGCGCTTGCGCGTCGGTGTTGATCGCGATGAACTCAACGCCCTTCAGCCCTGACTCGATCATCCGGTTGACCGCGTTGACACCGCCACCGCCGACACCCACGACCTTGATGACTGCCAAGTAGTTCTGCGATGCAGTGGCCACCAGATTGCCCCATTCCTTGCCGTTCAACTATTGACCCATTGTGCCCTGTCGGCCGCGGCGGGTTTGGTCACCGACCCGCGCAGCGGGGCCTCACGACCACGAGCCGCTCCTATCGGCAGCCGGAATCACCGAAGTGACGCCTGATTCAGGCTAGGAGAGCACGCGCCTAGCTGTCCAAGAAACCCGGCGGGTCGCCCGAATAGCCTCAAGTTGAGGTCGAGGCTTTTCACTTGATCGCCGGATGGCTGGGCACCGAGACGTCGAGGACGGTGCCCGGCATATCGAGCAACGCCAGCAGCACCGCTGACTTCTCGTCCGACTTGTCAGCATTGCCCCAAACGATCGAGCGACCGTCAACCAGCAAGACGACGATGTGGTCGATGGTGGACGCCTCGACACGCTCGGTGGCCTCGGCGACCTGGGGCGGCAACGCAGCCACCACAGTGGCCACATCGGCGAGCATGCGCTGCTCATTGCTGCTGGTCACCGCCACGACGCCCGGGGCACGTTCCGGCAGGATTCGGAAGACGCGACCGTCAGCATCCACCCACTGGTAACTGCCGGAGTCTAGCCGCTGGTAGACCAACTCCCTCTCGAACACCTCAATGACCAGGCTGTTCGGCCACTTCCGGTGGAGTGCGACGTCGGCGACCGCGGGCAGCGCGAGGACCCGCTGCCGGATCGCCGCGCCAGGCAACCGAGCTAGTGGGGTGCCGAGAGGCACCTTGGCGGCGTCGAGCACCTGTTCACTGGAGGTGAGTTCGTTGCCCTGAACGCTGACGTCGCGGGTCTCCAGGACGGACGAGAAGCCAACCAGCCAAACGGCAGCAACGATGCCCGCCAGGACGCCCACCCCCACCAGGACGCGGCGCCATCGCGATCGCCTGCGCGCCCGACGACGCAGGTCAAGCCTGGCCGACAGGTCTACGCTCATCGGCGGCTCGCCCTTTGGTCAAGGATGCCGGCCAGCAACGGGCCGACCAAGGTCACATCCCCGGCGCCGAGCGTCATGACCAGATCACCGGGTTGCACCAGTTGCGCCAAATGACCAGCCAGCTCGCCCTTGTCGGGGACGTAGTCGACGCGGGTGCCCGGGCGGGCGTGCCGCCTGGCGGCGTCGGCGACCAAGGCTCCGCTGACCCCCGGCATCGGATCTTCCCGGGCGCCGTAGACATCGGTGACCACGATCACATCGGCCAGACACAAC
>JAAYVP010000375.1 GCA_012517115.1 Brooklawnia sp.
CACCCGCTTCGATCCGATCATCGTGCTCCTCACACCGTGCGTCGGCTGTCGCCAGGGTCGGAGGAAATGGTGACCTCCTGAGCCTTAGCCGACAACCACACCGTAGCCCCGGGGGCGAGACGCATCCGGGCGGCCGATTCGGCCGTCACATCGGCTGCTACTTCTACCTCACCCAGGTCTACCCGGATCCGGACCGCATGCGGCATGGCAACCAGCGTCGTCACGGTACCCTGCCAGACATTGCGGGCACTGGTGACCGGCGGGATCAGCGCGACCGTGATCGATCCCGGACGCACGGTGGCCACCCCGGCAGCGCCGGCTTGTCCCTCGTTCTCGCCGATTCCGAACACCAGCAACGGGCCCGCAACCATGGTGGAGGCATCCTGCAGCCGACCACGGATGATGTTCACGTCGGCCAGTCGGGCTGCAAACGCAGAGCCCGGGCGCGCCAAGACCTCAGCGGTCGGGCCACGCTCGACCACCCGGCCGTGCTCGATGACCACGACGTGGTCGGCCAGCGACACGATGTCGAGCAGATCGTGGCTGACCAGCACGGTGGTCCGGTCACGGATCACCTCGGCCAGCAGCGCGCGCAGCCCAGCGGCCACCCGCACGTCCAAGGCCGACGTGGGTTCGTCCAAGAGCAGCGCATTCGGCGCCGCAGCGAGCGTCCTCGCCAGTGCGACGCGCTGCGCCTGCCCGCCGGAAAGCTCACCAGAACGCCGAAACGCGAGATCATCGACCCCGAGTCGTTCCAGCCACTCATGTGCCGTGCGGTATGCGATCTTGCGGGTGGCGCGCCGGCTCCGTGGCCCGAATGCCACGTTGTCAAGCACGCTGAGGTGCTTGAAGAGCAGACCAGATTGGGCCATCAGCCCGATCCGTCTCTTGTGTGGCGGCACCAACACGCCCCGCTCGGTGTCAGTCAGGACACGACCGTCGAGCCCCACTCGCCCGCGGTCGGGAACGAGCAGTCCGGCGGTCACCTGCAAGACCGTCGATTTGCCGGCCGCATTGGGGCCAATCACCGCCAGTCGACGACCTTCGGGCACATCAAGGGCCACTTCGACGTCCCGGGCATCAATACGGAAGTCAACAGACAGTCCGCTCATGGCTGATGGTCCCGCCCGTAGACCGCTGCCACGGTTACCGCAGCCACCACGACCAGCAGCAAAGACAGCGCGACTGCTGCGTCCTGGTCAACCTCGCGCTGCAAGTAGATCTCAAGCGGCAAGGTACGCGTGACCCCCTGCAGGGAGCCCGCGAAGGTCAAGGTGGCCCCGAACTCTCCGAGGGAGCGGGCAAACGAGAGCACGGCACCGCTGGCCAGCGCCGGGCCCACCATCGGCAGCGTGACGCGGGTGAAAACCCTGGTCGGGGTGGCCCCGAGGGTAGCAGCGACATGCTCGACACGAGGGTCGACAGACCGCAGCGCTCCCTCGAGACTGATGACCAGGAAGGGCAGTGAGACGAAGACTTGGGCCATCACCACGGCGAGCGTGGTGAACGCCACCTGGATACCAACCAAGTCCAGATATCGGCCGATCAATCCACGACGCCCGAATGCCGTAAGCAGGGCCACGCCACCCACCACTGGCGGCAGAACGAGTGGCAGCAGCACGATGGTTCGCAGCAGGTGCCGCCCAGCGAACTGCATGCGGGCGAGCACCAGCGCGAGCGGAACTCCCACCAGCAGACAGACCAAGGTGGACGCGGCAGCCGTCAGCAGGCTGAGACGCAAAGCAGCCAGCGAGGATTCGGAGGTGATCAGGCCCCAGAAGTTTGGCCAGTCGACGCTCGGCGCTAGCCCGATCAGGGGGGTGCCGACGAAGGCGGCCGCCAAGCCGGCCGGGAGCAGCAGCCAGCCCGGCACCCCAGTCTTGACCAAGTGCTCAGCCTTGTGGTGTGTTGAAGCCAGCCTCACGCATGACCTGCTGGCCCTCACTGGACAGCACCAGGTCGATGAAGGCCTGGGCCGCCTCGGGGTTCTGGGCGCCGACGAGAAGGGCGATCGGGTAGACGTTGGTCACCTGGTCGGCCTCCGGGAAATCGACCGCGCTTACCTTGTCCCCGGCGCCCTTGGCGTCGGTGCGGTAGACCAGACCGGCGTCGGCCTCGCCAGCGGTGACCTTGGTCAGCACGCTGGAGACCGAGTTCTCCTCGCTCACCGGGGTCAGCGTGACACCGGCAAGCTCAGCAACCTGCTGGGTTGCGCCGCCGCACGGTACCTGAGGTGCGCAGACCACGACTTTGAGATCAGGATTGGCCAGATCCGCCAGCGACGCAACACCGTGCGGGTTGCCGGGGGCGACGACGATGGTGAGGTGGTTGGTGACGAACGGCGTCGGCTCCCCCGCTACCAGGTTCGCATCGGTTGCCTTGGTCATGTTCCGTTCGTCGGCGCTGGCGAAGACATCGCCCGGGGCCCCGGCCTGCAGCTGGGCGACCAGGTCACTTGATCCAGCGAAGACGAACTGCACGTCGAGGTCAGGATGCTCGGCCATCAGGCGGTCGCCGAGTTCGGTGAAGGTCTTGGTCAGCGAGGCCGCTGCGAAGACGTTGACTGTGCCAGTGAGTGGGGTTTGCGTCGAGCTGGCCTGCGTGGTGCTCGCCGGGGAAACCGACGACGAACCGCCGGACGAAGACTGGCCACAGCCCGCCAACAGCAGGCAGACGGCTAACAGGGCAGTGAGTGTGCGAATCACTTGTTCTCCTCCGGGGTTTCGATGATGACGTTGGTGGACTTCACAACGGCAACGGCCAGACTGCCCGGCTGGAGTCCCAGTTCCCGTACCGAGTCGGAACTGATGAGCGAGGTGATGGTGTAGGGGCCGCATCGCATCTTCACCTGCCCCATCACACCGTCGGTCTTCACCTCGGTGACCAACCCGACCAACCGGTTTCGGGCGGAAACCCTCGATCCGAACGTCTCCTCCGGAGCACTGGGCTGGGCAGCGGCGTAGGCGGCCAGCGCAGCCCCGTCGATCACCTTGCGTTTGTGGGTGTCAAGACGCTCGGGCAGCTTGCCTGCGTCGATCAACCGTCGCACGGTGTCATCACTGACACCAAGCAGCGCGGATGCCTCGGCGATCCGGAACTCGACCATGCGGGCAATTTAAGCACGCACTTGCATGCTTGTCACCCTCAATCAATTCCGCAGATGCGGATTCAGTATCGGTAGTTGTCCGCCTTGTACGGCCCAGCCACCGGCACCCCGAGATAGTCCGACTGCCGTTGGGTGAGCTGGGTCAACCGCACACCTAACGCGTCCAGATGCAACCGGGCCACTTCCTCGTCCAGTCGCTTGGGCAGCACGTGCACGCCCAGCGGGTAGGCGTCCCGGTTGGTGAACAATTCGATCTGGGCCAGCACCTGATTGGTGAACGAGTTGCTCATTACGAAGCTGGGGTGTCCGGTCGCGTTGCCGAGATTGAGCAGCCTGCCCTCCGACAAGACCAGCACGCCATGCCCGTCGGCGAAGCGCCACAGGTCGACCTGCGGCTTGATCGGTTCGCGGACCACGCCCGGCCAGTTCTCAAGACCGGCTATGTCGATTTCGTCGTCGAAGTGCCCGATGTTACCGACCACTGCCTGATGCTTCATGTGGCTCATCTGCTCGGCGCTGATGACATCGCAACAACCCGTGGCGGTGATGAAGATGTCGGCGGTCGCCAGCACATCATCGAGTTGGACTACTTGGAAACCATCCATCGCCGCCTGCAGTGCACAAATCGGGTCGATCTCGGTAATCAGCACGCGGGCGCCCTGACCACGCAGTGACTGCGCGCAGCCTTTGCCGACGTCACCGTAGCCACACACGACGGCGGTTTTCCCGCCGATCAGCAGGTCGGTGGCCCGTTTGATGCCATCTATCAGCGAGTGCCGGCAGCCGTAGATGTTGTCGAACTTCGACTTGGTGACCGAGTCATTGACGTTGATAGCCGGGAACCTAAGGGTGCCCGCCCGTGCCATCTGGTGCAGCCGATGGACGCCGGTGGTGGTTTCCTCGGTCACCCCGTAGAGGCTGGACGCGATGGTCAGCCAGTCGATGTCGGTGGCGGTTCGTAGTTGGTCGAGGATGACGCCGTACTCGTGGGAGTCACCTGCGGCAGGCTGCGGCACCAGACGTCCGAACTCGGCGCCCCTGTGGACAAGCAAGGTGGCGTCCCCGCCGTCGTCGAGGATCATCGTCGGCAGTTGGCCATCGGGCCACCGGAAGATCTCGGCGACGGCCTGCCAGTACTCCTCCAAGGTCTCCCCCTTCCAGGCAAAGACCGGGATGCCAGCGGCGGCGATAGCCGCCGCTGCGTGATCCTGGGTCGAGAAGATATTGCAGGACGCCCACCGCACCCGGGCCCCCAACGCGACCAGCGTTTCGATCAGCACAGCGGTCTGCACGGTCATGTGCAGTGATCCCGCGATCCGGGCGCCAGCAAGGGGCTGGGACGCGGCGTACCGCTCACGCATTGCCATCAACCCGGGCATCTCGTGCTCGGCCAAGGAAATCTCACGACGGCCGAAGTCGGCCAATCCGATGTCTGCGACGCGGTAGTCCATAGGCCGCAGCCTACAAGGCGCCCCGACGCCCATCGACAGTGCTGGGCACAGGGCCGGGCTCTGCCCCCAGCGCGACCGCGTGGTAACTGGCCCCGTACAGGCCTCGCAGGAGCAGGGTAATGTATCGGTCCACCTCACTGCCGCCGCCAGCGCTCAACTCGCAGACCCGTGTGCCAACCGATTCAGCCAATTGCCGCAGCATCCGCTCCTCAGCGGCGCCAGTCTCGCTGACGTATTCGTCATCCAGCAGCACCAGCACTGTCCCGCGCTCCCCATCGGTGAAGGGGTCCGCGAAGGGATCCTTGGGCTTGACGTGCCGCATCACCTGCGCGATCTCACCGGCGTCCGCAGCCAAGACATGGCGTCCAGAGTAGAACCGGATCGCCTCGGCTATTCGGCGGCTCGCTCGCGCCGCCAGCACCGATCCGCCCCAGATCAGCGGCTCAGCATCCCCCAAGCCACAAGCGAGATCCTTTGCGGGGTTGGACGAAAGGTCGTGGTGTGGGCTGGACTCCTCGGCCACCATGTCAGCGGCCTCCGCGGCGTGGTCTGTGTTCACCGCCGGTCCGAGACCAACCTGGTTCAACAGCGACAGCACCACGACAGCAGCCGCAGTGGGGTCGGCGGTCCGAGTCGGCACCAGCAGCGCTCGGCTTGAGACGGCTTGAGCGAGCGCTGATCCGCTCGGAGTCGCGAGCATGATCATGCACCCCCGACGAGAAGCCTCGGCCGCAGTGGCAAGCAGGACCTGGCCCCGGCTGCCCTCAGGATCGCTGGCAAGCACCACCACCAGGTCCAGCGGCCCAGCCCAACCTGGCAGTCCCGGCAGCGACCATGCGATCAGCGGCACCGGGCAGACCGGCTCAAGTACTGCCCGCACCAGACGGGCCTCCGCGCCGACAACTACCACCCCGCGCGGCTTGAGCTCCAGTCCCGCCGGCAGCGCCGCATCTGCGGCTTCGATACGGATCCGCGCCCCCGCTTGGGCCAAGGTTCGTAACTGCTCGTCGTAGGCAGCCAACACGCCCTGGTCGTCAAGGCGGGCTTCATCGAAGTTGTCGATCATCGCTGATCCCGCCTTAGTGCGTCCGGCGTGCTTGGTCAATCAACAAGACGGGGATGCCGTCACGCACTGGGTAGGCGAGCCCACAGTCGGCGTTCACGCAGACGAGTTCGGACGACTCGTAGTCGACCGCGAAGCTACCGTGGCACGACGGACAGGCTGCAATATCGAGAAATTGCCTTGTCAGACCAAGTTCATCGACGCCAGCTTCTGTCATCATCAATTCCTCCCTCGTCGCGGGGTGAGTAGTGGGATCAGCTCATGCAAGTACTCGACGGTATCGTCGGGGCCTGACACTGCGTGACACGCCACCCCGAGTTCAAACACCGGGTAGTCGTTACCGCCGGGCATCAGGCGGTCACCGATGAACAGGATCTCATCCAGGCCGATCCCCGTCTGCTCGGACAGCGCTTTGATGCCGTAGGCCTTGTCGATCCCCTTGCCGGTGATATCGATCGACGTCGACCCCCCGGCCCGTACCTCGAGGTCGGGCAACTGCTCTGCCACAGCGGCGCGCAGCCGTTCCCGTTTGACGCCGTCCGGGTCCCATCTCTTCTTGTCGGCAACGGCGGCGCGCTGTCCGAGCGCCGAGTAGGTGATCTGCGAGCCGCGGTCCTCGACGCGGGGGCCGGTGACCAGGTCATCGGCCTCCCATAACCCCAACTGCCTGGCTGCCTCGCTCACGGCCCGAATGGCGCGCGACTTCTCGTCCGGGTGCAGGTCGTGCGCGTACACCTCCAGCCACCGGCCGTCGACGTTGCGTAGATAGCGGGTGCCGTTAGTGGGCATCAGGTGCAGTTCGGTCAGGTCCGCGGTGTCGGGCAGATTGGCGAGCATCTGGCTTTCGAACTGCTCGTAACGGCCACCTGAGATGACACAGACCGCTATAACGTCCAGCAGTTCACCAAAGACCTCAGCCATCTGCGGGCTGAGCGACGACTTCGACTCCGCGAGGGTGTCATCCAAATCGAAGGCAACCATGCGGATTGCGGCCAGATTCACCCGACTAGCCTAATGGATCCCCCCACGGGCAGCATCCGCGATAACCCGCAGGTGGCCACGGCGTCCCAACTCCACAACCGAATCCGGATTGGGTTGCCGGGCGGCGGACAGCGGGTCGCCGAAGCCGATTTCCCGCACGGCGTTGGCCAGGGCCAGCAGGTCGTCCTCATCGGGGCCCGGCGGGACGGCATCCGGTTCGGCGAGCCGGATGACCTCCCAGCCGACAGGAGCAGACATGCTGGCACTGTGTGTGGCGCAGAGGTCGTAGCAGCCGGGCGTCACCTGCAGGGCCAGCGGTCCCAGGACTGCTGTCGAGTCGGCGTAGACGTAGGTGAGGGTGGCCACTGCCCGGCCCCGGCATCCGCTGCGCGAGCACTGCCTGTTCATCACGCCTACAACCTAGTGCGCCTCACCCACCGCACGGGTGATTGGACCGACCGGGGCCGGTTCGTGTCTCGACCCAAGCGTTAGAGTTCGCACATGATCAAGCGACGCGACCGGCATGGCCGTGGCGTCCGGGGACCGCTGGCCCTGCCGAACCAACTGACCCGTACCCCGATACGATTCCCTGGCCGGCGAACTGCCGCCGAGTTCTTCATCGACGCCACGACACGGTCGGTGCAGCGGCTGATGCAGACCTGCCCGGACGCTTTGGCAGGTGTGGACATCGGGGTCGAGGACGTGCCCAGCGGGGCGTTCGATTGGGCTTTGCTCGACCGGGTGCCGTTGGCCGCCGCCGTCGAGGCCACGCCTACTCGTTCGGCCAAGATCGTCATCTTCCGTCGTCCGCTTGAGCGGCGGGCCGCCGACCGCAACGAACTACTCGACTTGGTGCATCTGACCCTGGTGGAACAGCTTTCGGCGCTCACCGGACGCTCCATGCACGACCTCGACCCGCAGATCGACGACGGCTAGTGGCCTACCGGTTCGGTCAGCGCCCCAGCCCCGGGTCGGCCTCCATCGGCATTGACGGCTGGGTTCGCACGGCCGGTTGCAGCGGCGCGATGGCAAAGCCCGGCTGATCGCCGCCCCGCAACAGCAATGCGGCCGCTATCGGGGCGGTGGCATCGATTCGGGCGCTTCGAGCGCCTGCAGGAACCTCAATGATGGCCACCGCACCGGGCGGCACGGTGCGGTTGGCGGGCGCCTGATCTGCGCCCCAGTCGACGACGACCAGCGCCTCACCAGAGCTGGGATTTGCGAGTTGCAGGGAACCGGTGCCGGGGACCACCCCAATCAAATCCTGCCGAGCCGTCGACTGGTCGTCGGCCTGACCCGGTTCCAGCCCGAAGTCGTCGCCGACGTTGACCACAGTCGACGCAGCGAGCTCGGCACGCGCAGTGATCACCAGTGCGAGCTGGTCCCCTTCGATTGCATCGGTCAGGTCGATCGCGATGGTGCGTTGCGCGTCCACCGCGTAGGCCTCGAAGCCAGGCAGCTCGAACCGACCGCCCTCACCGAGGGCCTCGATGCGCACCACATTGCGGCTGGTGCCGGGATTGGTCAGCAGCAACGTGGTCTTGGACGCCTCTGCCGGTATGGCGGCGACAATCAGTTGGGTGGATTGCACAGTACTTGTCGCGAAGTCCCCGCCCTGGTCCCGCGAGACTTGGGCAAGGGCGAGCACGCGTCCCACGCTGCTACGTACCCGGGCGCCGACCGCGTCCAACGAACCAGCCAGCGATTCGAGATCGATCTCGTGCTGCGAGTTGGCGGGAATGGTGATGCCACGCAACCCGTCCCCGGTGATCTCACCGGCGGGTCCGCTCAGTGTCACGTCGATGAGCGCCTCGTCCTGCTCAGGGTTGATGATGATCAGTTTCGCGCCCTGACCGCCGGGAAGCTGCACGTACTGGTCTGCCAGCGGGGAACGACACAGCCCCCACCAGGTCTGCTCGTCCACTTGGACCAGGCTGCCGCCGACCACACTGGCTTGCGGCCCGTCCGGGGTCAGCACGGTGGCGGTCGTCTGGTTGGGGACCGCCAGCGGCGACCGGGCGGTAGTGAACTCCCGCTGACCGACTGCGCGCAGCCTGATCTGCTCGTCAGAGCTGACCGCGTGCAGGGTGCTGGACGCGACATCGGTCACGGGGCAGGTCCGGCTGATCGCGGTCACCAATGGGACGGTCTCCGGCAATGGCGCAGGCTGGGCCGGGATGGCCCCGATGCCGAATGACAGCGCCAGCCCGGCAAACGCGGCGGCGGCCACCGTCGTCATCCAGCGTCGTCGCTGTAGGGTCGCAGGAGTTGCCCCGGTACTTGGCTGCGTTCGGACAGATCGCGGAACGGCCGTGGGAGCCGGTCGCTCAGACCCCCCGTTCGGCGTGCTGGGTTGTGGGACGAGCGCGGTCATGTCGGGCTCATCCGACCCGCTGGCAGCCTCGGGCTCGCTGGAGTGCGTCGCCAACTGGCCGGCCCGCCGCGGCACTCGTGGTTCCTGCGCCTCATCGAGCCACATGCCGCGGCGTATCGCGCTCTGCTCAGGCTCGGTTTCGTCGGATGCGAATTCATCGGGCTCGGGCGGTAGACCACGGCGAGGCTTCATAGGTCGCTCCCTCGGTTCCCGGCGGAGTGGGATGACAGCGCACGACGCGGCGCATTGCCTCGCTGGGCGGTTGGTGCGGCCATCACGACGAGCGCAAGCAGCGCCAACGACTGCCAGACGACTGCGAACACATCCACGCCGCGTCGATAGCTGAGCGTGCCGCTGCGTCCTTCGGTGGACCAGGCCTGTCGCCAGTCCCCGGAATCGGCCACCGGCAACGGTTGACCGTCGATCTCTGCGTGCCACTGCCGGTCGGCGGGCTCGCTGAGCACAATCAAGCTGTGGTCGGGAGCATCCGGCACGGTAGCCTCCAAGATGGGCTTTTCGGCGTCCACATCGCCGGTGCGCAGCATGGCTCGACTAGGTTGAGTGGTGACGGTAAAGATCATGGTGTCGCCGTCAACCGGGGCCATCCCGATCTGGGGAGCGGACGACAGACTCACCACGGTCTCGGCGCTGGCACCTCGCAGCCAGACGTGTCCGATGGCCAGCTTCGCCAGGCGGCCCGTCAGGTCGTCCGAGGCTTGGCCTTGCGCAAACTGCTGCGCTACCTGCCTCAGTTCATCGGTGGCCTGGGCATTCGTCGACAAGATGGCGCCCTCGGCGGTGCCCCATTGCGGGCTGTTGGCGGAGGTGACGTTGAAGTGGGCGGTGCCGGTGCTGAGGTCGACCATCAAGGTGCGGGTGGCGCGGGGGGAGGCTTGGACCCCCACCACGTAGCTGGGCAGGGTCTCGGTCCGGCGAACCAATCCGGCGGTTCCGCCGAGCACCCACCACAAGCCACCGGCCAGCACCGCCACTGCGGTGATCGCACCCAGCGCGGTCCGTGCCCGGATGACTGCAGCTCGCCCGACGAGGTCGTCTTGGTTGTCGTCCACGCTACGTTCGGGACGCCGGCCGATACCGTGAGCGGCCAGCAGCAGCAGTCCGAGTAACCCGACCAACAGCCAGCCGTTCGAATCGGGACGCACCCAGACGCCGGCGACCGGCACCACGAAGCGGGTCACCAGCACCGCCAGCACCGGCGCGACGACGGAAATGCCTAGCAGACTGTACCTCGACCAGTTCGGCAGGTGGTGGGCCCGGACCGCGCCCAGCAATCCGGCCACCCAAAGCAACCCGACAGTTATCAGACCTATGGCCAGCGGCGTGCCCGACAGCTGCGTACTGCCGGTGAGCACGTGGAGTGTGCCGGGCGCATTGCCAGCCGGCCGCGTGGCCGGATCGGCGCCGACAAGCAGCCGGCCAGGATCAGCGAACAAGCGCGGCAGCCAGGGCACCAGCAGCACCAGGGGCCCCACCGCCACGACCAGTGCCCCGGTCAGGTCACGACGGTGCCAGAACATGAAAACGGCCAGGCAGAGCCCGAGCAGCCACGTCCACGGCATGGCCATCGCGAAGACGCCGACCAGTAGTGCGATACCCGCCGGCGCCCGCACACCCTCGGCGCCTGTGCGGGGTGTCGACGTCCAGCGGCGCAGCAGAATCGCGAGAACCGGTAGCCCGATGGCGAGCACGGTGAGGTCGAGTCTGCCCTGCCCGGTGATACCGAGCACGGGTAGCAGCATGCCCCACAGCACGGCAAGGACCGGCGTCCACCAGCCGTGGCCGACGATGCCCCGCAGCAACGCGAAGGCTGACCAGGCAGCTAAGGCCGGACCTCCCAGGACGAGCACGGTGGCCCACCAGTCGGGTTGGCCGAAGGCGAACGTCGAGCCAAGCGCCATCAGGCCCAACCAACCCGCGTTGGACCCGGCGAGCCCGGGATCGGCCTGCGACCAGGCCGCCCAGGCCTCACCCAATCCGGCTGGCGCCGGCAACAACGAGGGGCCGGACAGCAGACCGAAACGCATCAGGTGACGGCTTGCGACGAGGCTGCCAATCAGCATGAAGATCATGCCGATGACGGCAGGTGACAGGAAGCGAATCCGGCTTCGTCCACCAGCGAAGTCGTCGCCTGTCAACTCGTCGATCAGGCCGGCGTCGTCGTCCTCGATCAGGTCGTGGTATTGGTCGCTGATCCGGCCCGCTACGCTGTCCAAGAAGTGCCGAACCCCCCAGCCTCGGGTGGGCAGCAGCCCCTCGGGCAATTGATCGGTGCCAGGGACCCGGTATTGCTGCGCCAGCTCGGTGAGCTGCACCCGATTGCGCCCGAGTTCGGCGGCAGCACGCAGTTGACCGGAAGCCATCTGCGGCGATTTGCCCAGCAAGTAGCCGAGCGAGCGAACGACCGATTGGACACGAAGTCGGGTGATGGTGCGTCCGGGCCTGTCAGAGTGCAGTACAACCACCGACATCCCAGCCATTTGGTCGGCAGCCTGCGAATCGGGGGCCAGGATCGAACGGCGCAAGCCGACGCGCCCAGCCTCGACGTGTCGCAGTGACGCTTGGGGGCAAGTACGCACCACCAGGCCGAGCGAGTTGGCACGCCACCCCAGATCGACACCGTCACGAAAGAGCGGTACTGCGGGATTGAAACCACCTAACTGTTCCCAGGCCTGTTTGCTGACCAGCAGACCTGCGGTGGACGCGCCCAGCACCCTTACGGGCTCGAGTTGATGTTGATCGATGTCGCCGCGCTCAACGGTGAGAACACGAGCACCAGAAGGGGCGATCGACTCCCCCACCGCGCTCATCTGATCGGGATGGTTGCGTCGCTTGGGGCGCAGCAACTTAGGCACCACGATGGCTGGACGTTGGCCATCGTTTCCCTCGTCCTGGATGGCCAGCAGCAGTTCGGTCAGACAGCGTCGCGCAGGGGCGGAATCATCGTGCAGAAACCAGAGCAGGCTAGGCTCGAAACCCGCCGCCGACGCCGCGTCGATGGCGAGTTGGACGTTCGCCCCGAACCCAAGCTCCGCTTGGCCATCGACGATGCTGTTCAGCAGACCGTCATGTTGACCCTTGTCAAGTAGCTTTCTAGAGCCATCGGTCGAGCCGGCGTCAACAGCGATCAAGCGGCCGGGACGAGTATGGAGGCGAGCAAGCGCCACGAGCGTCCTGGGGAGCCACTGTTCGCCATTGTGGGCAACCAAGATCGCCAGCACCGCGCTGGCGTCCACTTGGGTGGGCGATTCTCTAGGCTCCTCATGGGCCCAAGCCCAAATGTCGTCTGGCCGCTCCATCACCCAAGCAGACTACTCGGCCGACCCATACGTCAGTACTAGACGGCGCGCTTCTTGAATCGGCGGCGCTCCCGTTCGGACAGCCCACCCCAGATGCCGAAGCGTTCATCGTTCGCCAAGGCGTATTCAAGGCACTCGGCCCTGACCTCACAACTCTGACAGACCCGTTTCGCCTCGCGGGTGGATCCGCCCTTCTCGGGGAAGAACGCCTCGGGATCGGTCTGGGCACACAGGGCCAGCTCCTGCCATCCCAGCGCGCCTTCCTCCAACGAGTTGTCGACAAGTGCCAGCAAGACCTGCATTCCCCACTCCTTTCAAGACGCGGACCGCTTGCGGGGATTACTACAGTGATGAAATTACACTGCTGTTGTTCTCCGCGCGTCAAGTTGGTCGAAGTGGAAGAAATCTGCTAGATGACGGGCCCGTCCGGACGCGGGGCTGGCGCCCAATCCGGGGCTGGCCGTCTCGCTCGCTGATCAGGATCAGGTAGATCGTCACTCGGCCCTGGGGCCAGCCCGTCGGCAGCTTGAGCTGCCGTCGTCCAGGGCAACGCGGACGTGCGACCCAAGGCGGCCCGCGTGATCGACGCATCGGCCCCAGATGCGGCGTCCCCGGCTCGCGTCCATTGCAGGCCGGTTGCCTGCTGGGGGTTCCAGACCGGCGATGCCGCCACCGGTTCACCGGTTGATGGCGCGCTCGATGCCAACCGCGTGCGCTCCTCTACGCCGATCCCGCGCATCCGCCAAAGCACCCAGGCACAGGCGGCCTTGGCCAGGATCTCGATCAAGCCACCCACCGCACCTAAGACAACCCCGAGCGTCATCCCACCAAAGAGGGCAATCGCCCAGAAGACCGCGGACACTCCTGTCGCACTCGCCACCAGGATCGCCGCAGCCCCGACCAGTCGCTGCCCGTTAGCCACCACCGGGCGGATCAGCACGCACGTCACGGCTAGCACCATCGCCGCGAACACCCACAGCAACGACGGTGACGTCACGCCTGCCTGTCGAGCGGCGCCCGCAACGCCGGCCCCCCGCACCAACAGCAGGACAAAGTGGCCGACGGACATCAACACCAGCACGCCGATCACGGCGAGCACCGCCATCAGTCCCGGGCTTCGCAGCCGCTTCAAGTAGTCGATCATTGTCCTGCTCCTGTAGTTCACGCCAATTCGGGTGAGACCTCGGCGGCCACCTGCTCGGCCAGCGCCTTGACATGCTGAGATGCCGACAGAGTGGCGGCGAGCGTAGCGTCCGCGGTGCGCACCACGACCAGGTCGTGCAGGCCGACGACGGCGAGCACGCTGTCAGGATCGGTGTTGACCAGCAGATTGCCGGTGGCATCGGTTGCCACCACTTTGCCCACGCGTACGTTGCCCGCTTCGTCCTGCGGCAGCACCTCGTGCAGCGCGGCGAAGCTGCCAACATCGGCCCAATCGATGTCAAGCCCGATCGCCGCCACGTGCGCGGACGCCTCGCCACGTGAAACCGGTTCCATCACGCCATAGTCAACCGAAGTTTTCAGCAGTCGGGGATAGATCTCCTCAAGCCGGTCAGGGAACTCGGCCAACTCGAGCACCTTGGCGTGCGTCTGGGGCAGCAAGATAGCCAGTTGGTCGAGCAAGGTCGCGGCACGCCAGACGAACATGCCGGCGTTCCACCAATACCGTCCCGAGGCGAGATAGCGCTCCGCGGTCGCTCGGTCGGGCTTCTCGGCGAAATCGGTGACCACGCTGGCCTGGCCGTATCCCACAAGGTCGTCACCCCTGGCCAGGTAACCGTATCCAGTGTGCGGGCTGGTGGGCACGACGCCGAAGGTGACGAGCACGTCCGGATCGTCGTCGGCCAACCGGAAGCCAGCCGTTAGCGCGTCCGCGAAGGCGTCCACCGGAGTGATCAACTGATCGGCGGTCACCATCGCGACCACCGCCTCAGGATCGCGGTGGGCCAGCACTGCGGCGGGCCACGCGACGGCGTTCAGCGAATCGCGGCCCTGCGGCTCGCCGAGCACGTTCTCGGGCAGCAGTCCGGGCAACTGCGCGACGACCTCGTCGGCGTACGCCGCCCCGGTACAAACCAGCACCTGCTCCGCAGGCACTACTCGCAACACCCGTTCGTAGGCCAGTTGCAGGAGACTGCGTCCGTCGAAGAGCGGCAGCAGTTGCTTCGGTTCACCTTGACGGGACAGGGGCCACAAACGCTTCCCTGAACCACCAGCCATGATCACGACGTAGCGCACATCGACAATCTAGCCGCCCACCTCACCAGGCAGCCCTTAACATGGACGAATGGTCCTGTCCGCGAGCCGCCCCCCGACCAGGGATCCACTGGTCGAGTTGGAGCGCCGAGTCGCGATCGACGGCGGCAGACCGTTTCTCACCTGGTACGACCTCGACCGGGGGCTCCGAACCGAGTTGTCCGCTCGCACGTTCGCCAACTGGGTCGACAAGTCAGCCAACCTGTTGGTGTCGATGGACGTCGAGGAGTACCCCCGGGTCGCCAACACCGTGCTGGCCAGCCACCCCGGCCACTGGGTCGGTTTGGTCTGGACGATGGCGGTATGGCAACTCGGAGGCCAAGTACTGGCTGTACGCCGCCAGGAACTGGACGTGACAGACCGGCTGGACGCGGCGGTGGTTGGCCCGCAAGACGCCCACCCAGTGCCGGGCCTCGAGACGATTGCCTGCTCGTTGCATCCGCTCGGGGCAGGCTTCGAAGACCACCCGTCAGGGGTGACCGACAACGTCGAGGTGCTCAGCCAGCCCGATGTCCATTGCCGAGTGCCGGCCGGCCGGACGGCCTGCTTCGAGACGAACCGCCTCCTCTATGGCTGGACGGACCTTGCCCTGGTCGAACCGTCGAACGAGCGCCTCCTGGTGATCCCCGGCGACGATCCTTGGCAGACCGTCTGCCGAACCCTGGTGGCGCCGCTGCTGGGTGGCGGTTCCACCGTGATCGTGGTTGGCGGGGATGATCGGGGAATCGCGTCGGTGGCCAGCCAGGAGCGCGCGCGGCACGACCGGCCGAAGTCTGCAGGCGAGTAGCCTGAGGGCCATGAGCGAGCCCCCCGGCAACCGGCAGGACGACCTGGACTGGCTGTACGGCCGAGAACCGGACGCGCGCCCACAGCCGACGCGTGCGAACGAGCCGGACACCGACCGCCCGCGAGTATCCACCCCGGCGTATGAAGTCAACCCACCCAAGCCGGTTGCGCAGCAAAGACCACCGCGGGCCAGTCGTCCACCCCAGCACCCGCCGCAGCCGGAGCGTCCGATGGCGCCGACTCCCGGATCGCAGGTTCGACGCCAACACCGCACCCCACGCTGGCGTCGTGGGTTGAGGATGTCGGTGCTGGCGCTGGTGGCTTGGCTGATCTTCCTCGTCGCCACCCCGGTCTACGCCCTGGGCCGGATGGCCGAAGTCGACCAGTCGGGATCGTCCGAGCGGCCGCCCCGCCAACCGGGAACCGCGACACTGCTGGTGGGCACCGACGCCCGCGATCCCGGGCCCGGATACCAGCCGGTGCCCGGTGACGAGGATCTCACCAGCGTGCGGGCCGACACCATCATGCTGCTCTACCGGCCGCCGACTGGACGCTCGGTGCTGGTCAGTCTGCCGCGGGACTCCTACGTGCCGATCCCCGGCTTCGGCCAGGACAAGTTGAACGCCGCGTACGCCTACGGTGGCCCTGCC
>JAAYVP010000376.1 GCA_012517115.1 Brooklawnia sp.
GAAGGTCGCGCCGGCGTCCACTGCCTGATCAACCTGGGCGGGGTTTCGCACGGTGCCGGCGCCGACGATGATGTCGCCGCGCTCGGCGAGGATCTTGATCGTGTCGGCCGCGGCGGCGGTGCGGAAGGTGACCTCAGCCACCGGCAGCCCGCCGGCAACCAGGGCGGCACCCAGCCCGGCCGCATTCGCCGCGTCGTTGACAACCACTACTGGGATGATGCGATAACGGGTGATGTCGGCCAGTGTGACGCTCATCTGTACTCCTCGATATTGATCATGATTTCACCTTACGAAACGTATGGATCAGGTGTTGAAACAATCCTATCAGATTCGCGCTCCGCTTGTCGTCTCGCCAAGCAATCGCCTAGTGTGGGCGGTAAGCGCTTTCCAGCTTCGATGTCCGCCGACACGAGAGATAGCCGATGACCCGGATTAGTCAACCTGTCGCCATGATCACCGGCGGCAACCGCGGCATCGGCCGTGGCATCGCCGAACGCCTACTGCAGGAGGGTTGGGCGGTGGCGATTCTGGCCACACGTCCCGCCGACGACGCCCTGCTCGCCGAACTGGGCAACCTCGGCCCGGTCCACTACACCCAGGGCAGCGTTGCCGAACTCGCCGACCACGAACGCTTCTTGGCGGAGACCGTCGAGACCTGGGGACGCGTCGATGCGTTGGTCAACAATGCTGGTGTCGCCCCCATCGAGCGTCTCGACATCCTGGTCGCCACGCCTGAGAGCTACGACCGCGTCCTCGACATCAACCTCCGCGGGCCCTACTTCCTGACCCAGAAAGTCGCCGCCAAGATGATTGCGCTGCGCGGCGACTACGACCCCACCACCGACGGGCCAATCGGCACCATCGTCAACGTCACGTCGATCTCATCCGAGGTCGTCTCCACCAACCGCGGCGAGTACTGCATCTCGAAAGCCGGCAGCACCATGGCCAACAAACTCTGGGCCGCGCGGCTGGCACCCGAGGGAATCCTGGTCTATGAAGTACGTCCCGGCATGATCCTGACCGATATGACCGCCGCCAACGCCGAGAAGTACACTGCGGCGATCGCCGGGGGCCTCACCCCGGTGCCCCGCTGGGGTCAGCCCGCCGACGTCGGGGGCGCGGTCTTCGCGCTGGTCAGCGGCAATATGCCCTACTCGACGGGCGAGATCATCAACGTCGACGGCGGCATGCACCTGCCCCGGCTCTGAGGACGATCAGTGATCACCACCAGCACCCTGATCGACGGCCACGAGGTTCCCACCATCGTCACCACCACGGTTGTGGTGGGCACCGGATCGGCTGGCTACTGCGCCGCCGACCGACTGGTGATGGCCGGCCACACCGACCTAATCGTGATCACCGACAAGATCCGGGCCGGGGCGTCCCGCAATGCCGGCTCCGACAAGCAGACCTACTACAAGCTCAGTCTCGGAGGCAACGCCCCGGACTCGGTCGCCGATCTGGCCGCGACGCTGTTCGCCGGTGGCGCGATGGACGGCGACAACGCACTGGCCGAAGCCGCTAACTCGGTCCGCTGCTTCGCGCACCTAGTGGACGCCGGCGTGCCGTTCCCTACCGACCGCTTCGGCCAGTTCATCGGCTACAAGACCGACCATGATCCGCGCGAGCGGGCAACCTCGATCGGCCCGTACACCTCGAAGTCGATGACGGAACGCCTGGAGGATCGTGTCCGGGCCGCTGGCGTGCCAGTCATCGAGGGTTGCCGGGTGATCGACCTGGTGGTCGACCGCTCCTCCGAGGAGTCGCGGGTGGTCGGCCTGCTGGTGATGAACAAGACCACGCAGGCCGCCGAGCAGGCCGAGACCGAGCCCGGCGCCCGCTTCCTACTGATTCGGGCGTCCAACGTGGTCTACGCGACCGGCGGACCGGCGGGCATTTACGCCGACTCGGTCTACCCCCACGGGCAGTGGGGTGCGACCGGTGCCGCGCTGCGAGCCGGGGCACCTGGCAAGAACCTGACCGAGTGGCAGTTCGGGCTGGCGTCGGTCGCCCCCCGCTGGAACGTCTCTGGCAGCTACATGCAGGTGGTGCCGCGGTTCGTCAGCACCGACATCAATGGCGGCGATGAGCGTGAGTTTCTGACCGAGGGGATTGATGACCTCGCGGCCCAGTCGTCGCTGGTCTTCCTGAAGGGCTATCAGTGGCCCTTCGACGCCCGGAAAGCGATCGACGGGTCGTCGCTGATCGATCTGCTGGTCTACCGCGAAACCGTGCTGCGCGGCCGTCGCGTCTGGCTCGACTTCCGCGCCAACCCGGGAGGCGGCGAATTCGATGTCAGCACGCTCAGCTCCCAGGCGCAGGATTACCTGCGCCGCACTGGGGTGGCCGATGTCCCTGCCGACGCGCCGCCGGTGGAACGGCTCAGGCGGCTGAATCAGGCCGCCTACGACTTCTACCTGGAGCGCGGGCCCCGGGTGGACCTAGCCACCGACCGTCTCGAAATCGCCGTCTGCGCCCAGCACAACAATGGCGGCCTTGAAGTGGACGCCTGGTGGCGATCTCCGTTGTCAGGTCTGTATCCGGTGGGTGAAGCGGCTGGCGCGCACGGCATCTACCGGCCGGGCGGCGCGGCACTAAACTCGGGGCAGGTCGGCGCCACCCGGGCGGCCGAATGGATCGCCCGCCGAGGCCCACAGAAACCGCCCGATGAGTCGTTGTTCACCAGCGCCGCCAGGGCGGTGGTGATGCCGGCACTCAAGCTCGTTGGGGACGCCCACCATCGCTTCACCGCCGGGGCCTCCGACAACACAGGCCAAACACTTGCCGAGGTCGGCGCCCTGATGAGCGCACAAGCCGGCTTAGTTCGCTCGGCCGCTTCGGTAGCCGAGGCATTGCGATCCGCCACCGAACGGTTGGCGAGCTACGGCTCAGCAATGGTGATCGATGCCGGTAGCCGGCGTTCGGTCGACCGGCTCTTTCTGGTTCGCGACATCGTCACGACCCAGTACGTGTACCTGACGGCGATGGCAGACTACCTCGCGCACGGTGGCAACAGCCGGGGCTCGGTGCTCTACACCGACCCGACCGGTAGGCCGCCGGTCTGGCTGGACGCTGACGCCAACCAGGTCGACGCAGGGCTCGACGAGCGCTTCCGGTTCGTCCCAGATGACGGCGCGCTCGACGGTGTGGCTCAGATCGTCATTCTGCGACCGGGTCCACCGCCCACAAGGTCAACTCCGCAGCATGCCGGAGATGACCCCGTCTCACCACAGGCCGCGCTGTCGATGGTGCCGACTGTGAGTTGCT
Source organism: Brooklawnia sp. (assembly GCA_012517115.1). Lineage (GTDB taxonomy): Bacteria > Actinomycetota > Actinomycetes > Propionibacteriales > Propionibacteriaceae > Brooklawnia. Next base: position 3,268 of record JAAYVP010000376.1, read on the forward strand.
ACTGGCGCCCGGTGCGTCCGCTACCTGCCCCCGACGAACCGTTCGAGGTGGTTTGGCGGGGCTACCTGGCCGACCGCAACGTGCTCTGAGCCAGTACTGGGTGCACTTAAGCTCCCAGACCGCACATTTCTGCACCCATTACTGAGGGGAGCCCAGATGACAGCCGAGAATCGCTTGTCCATCAACCAGTGGTCGATGCGGACGACCCCCTGCGAGCAGTTCATTGGCGCGGTGGCCGCCGCCGGCATCGAGTCGGTCGGCCTGTGGCGGCAGAACGTCGCCGAGATCGGCACCCAACGCGCTGCGCGACTGGTGCAGGACGCGGGGCTGCGCGTCAGTTCACTGTGCCGGGGCGGCTTCCTTACCGCCGCCACACCGGCCGGACGACGGGCGGCACTGGACGATAATCGCCGCGCCATCGACGAGGCCCACCAGCTCGGCGCCGGTGTGCTGGTGATGGTCGTGGGTGGGCTCGAGCGCGGCTGGTCGATCAGTCGCGTCCGTGACACGATCCCGCAGACCATCGCCGAACTCGCGCCCTACGCCGAGGACGCGGGCGTGCGGCTGGCGCTCGAGCCGATGCATCCGATGTTCGCGGCCGACCGAGCAGTGATCTCAACGCTGGCCGACGCTCTGCGGCTGGCGGAGGCTTCCGGTCACCGGTCGGTCGGTGTGGTCGTCGATACCTACCACGTCTGGTGGGACCCGCAGGTGCTCGACGCCATCGCGATGATCGGATCGGCCGACCGGCTACTCAGCTACCAAGTCTCAGACTGGAACCTGCCGCTGGCACCCGATCCGCTGCTCTCGCGCGGGGTGATGGGTGATGGGTACATCGACTTCTCCGAGTTAACTACGGCAGTCGCGGCGACCGGCTACTCCGGTGATATCGAAGCTGAGATCTTCAACGCCGATCTTTGGGCGATGCCGATCACCGAATCGCTGGCATGGGTGCGGTCCCGCTACGAGTCTGTGGTGCGCCCCCACCTGGTGGTGCGCCCCCACCTGTGAGTTCGAACCCAGCACCCAAGCCCGCCTCGGCCTGGCAGCCGTCGCTTGGCGGCCGGGCGCACACTGCGGAAGGTGGCAGACTGGCCTCATGACGACCCCAGACGTTCAGGGTCCGGCACCGGTTGAGGCTATCGACCGCGCGCTGGCGCTGTTGAGCGCCCTATCGGAGGTCGGGCCTGAAGGCACTTCATTGGTCGCGCTGTGCCGCGACCTCGGCATGAACAAGTCCACCGCCTACCGCGCCTTGGCCACCATGCGCACTCGTGGCTTCGTATCGCAGGACGCCGACGGCAGCTACCGGCTAGGCCCCACCGCGGTCGGACTCGGCGCATCTTACTTCGGGCCGTCCTCGCTGGCCCAGTTGCTGCATCCGGCTCTGCTGGTGCTAGCGCGCGACCTCGACGAGCTGGTGCACCTGGGTGTCCTCAACGGCGACCGTGTCATCTACGTCGATAAGGTTGAGCCTGAAAAGGCCATTCGGGTCTGGTCACAGGTCGGGCGAAACGTACCCGCGGCAACCACCTCTCTCGGCCGGGCGATTCTGGCGTACCGCAGCGTCCCTGACGATCAACTGGACGCCTTCCTCAGCCCCGGCGATGACTCGGCAGTGCTGCGCCGGGCTCTCGCCGACGCCCGGCGGCGCGGCTACGCGACCGAACTTGAGGAGAACGAGCCCGGCATCGCGTGTCTGGGGGTCCCGATTCTCGCCGACGGTGCTGCCGTTGCTGCGCTCAGCGTGACGATGCTGGCCAACACCCTCGACAACCAGCGGATGGCCGAGGTCGCTGGACGCGTCGCTGCGCTCGTCCCGCCTCGGCTGCCGGACGCGTTGCACCTGCCGATGGAGTTGGTCGCGGCCGGTCCAAACAGGCGTTAGCTGCTGCCAGCGACGGGTCCGCGCCGGGTAGCCCGCGAGGCGGCACGGGCGGCATCCGGCGTTCAGGCCACCATGAAGATCACGATGGCTATCTTGGCGATGATCCCTACCGCGAACAGCGCAGCGTAGCCTGACTCGACGCGCTCGTCGTTAGTTCGGGTGGTGGCGAACGCCAGGATCGCAGGCTGGCCGATCAACCCGGCGAAGGCACCCATCACACGCTGGGCTGACAAGCCGAGCAACCGCCCGCCGAGCAGGAAGACCCCTGCCGTAGCCAGCACGACCACTGCGGCCAACAAACCGAGCTTCAGACCTGTCAGGGTCAGCATGGACTCGGCGAATGCCGGCCCATTGGCCAACCCGACCGCCGCCAGGAAGATCAGCAACCCAAGCTGCCGGATGGTCAGGTTGGCGGCCTGCGGCAGGTCCCATTGCAGCGGGCCCGTGCGATGCACTGCGCCCAACACCATGCCGACCACCAGAGGGCCGGCCGCCGTCCCCAGCGAGAAGCGGCCGCCACCCGGCAGTGGCACGCTGACCAGCCCAAGCAGCAGTCCGGCCGCCAGGCCCAGCGCGAAAGACAGCGCATCTATCTCGCTGATCTTGCGTTCGGAATCACCGAAGAAGGCGGCCGCGTCCTCCATCCGTTCGCGTGGCATGACGGCGAGTACCCGATCACCCGGCTGCAGAACGAGGTTGTCGGCAGCGACCATGTCGAGGTCGCCGCGCTTGATCCGGGTGATGGTCCCGCCGAACTGCTCCGCGAAGTTGAGTTCGGGCACCGTCTTACCCACCAACTGCGCGCTCGATATCAGGAATCGACGGAAGTCGACATCGGCCCGGTCGTACGTCAGGGCCGTCCGTGCGGGTCGTCCGAGTGCGGCAGCCGCCTTCTGGAC
>JAAYVP010000377.1 GCA_012517115.1 Brooklawnia sp.
GACTCGATCGACGATGTGCTTGCGCAGGTGACCGAACTCGGTGGCACGGTCACGCTGCCGAAGGGCGAGATCGACCCGACAAGTTGGTATGCGGTCTTCACCGACCCCGACGGCAACCAGATCGGCTTGTTTGAGAGCACCCACGCCGGGTGAGTCAGGTCGGGCACACTCCGGATCGGCTGACTGAGTCGGCTAGCTGCGGCTGACCAGCACCGGCTGAGCTGTCAGCGAGGCCGTGGGCCTTCCGCCGACTGTGCTGCGACTGCGAGGATCGTGCGTGCGCCGCCACAGCGGGTTGAACAACCGCCCGACAATGGCTGGGCCGAACCAGCTCATCGGCGTCTGCGCTGTGACTCGGGGCAAGCTGCTCAGTCTGCTGCTGGGTTTTCCAGATCCTGGACGCTCGGAAGGCGCGAACGAGGCTGTGTCGACCCAGTTGTGGGCGTGCCGGGCCCTGTGGCAACCGAACCGACCCGGCATCGCGCGCTGTAAGCGAAGATGATAAGTTGCCGGGGGCGGTGGGCCGCTCAGCAAACCCTCAGGAGGAAGAAGTGAAGGTCGTTGTCACTGGCGGAGCCGGATTCATCGGGGCGAATCTGGGCAGGGCGCTGCTCGAACGCCCCGAGATCAGCCAGGTGATTGCCTTCGACAATCTGTCCACCGGTTTGCGGTCGAACCTGGCCGGCACCGACGTTGAACTCGTCGAAGCCACCATCCTCGACCCTGATGCTCTCGACGCGGCTTTCGACGGTGCGGCCGCGGTCGTCCATCTTGGTGCTCGGCCTTCTGTTCCGCTGTCGGTCGCCGACCCGGTGGCCAGCCACCACGCCAATGCCACCGGCACCATCGAGGTGCTGCAGGCCGCCCGGCGGGCTGGCAACATTCACGTGATCGTCGCTTCGTCGTCCTCGGTCTACGGGGCCAACCCTGAGCTGCCCAAGCGTGAGGCGATGCGCACCGCACCCATTTCCCCTTATGCCGTCAGCAAACAGGCGACCGAGTCGTATGCGATCGCGTTCGGCCACAGCTACGATCTGCCGGTGCTGGCGTTCCGGTTCTTCAACGTCTACGGGCCGCTGCAGCCGGCCGGGCACGCCTACGCGGCGGTGATTCCGGCGTTCGTGGATGCCGCGCTGCGCGGGCAGCCGCTGCAGGTGCACGGTGACGGTGAGCAGACCCGCGACTTCACCTACGTCGGCACGCTGACCCGGGTGATCACCGACGCGGTGGTCAACAAGGTGACCGACCTCGACCCGGTGAACCTGGCCTTCGGCAGCCGCATCTCGCTGAACGGGCTGATCGACGAACTCGCCGACCTGCTCGGCTTCCGGCCTGCCGTGCAGCACACCGAACCGCGGGCAGGTGATGTGCGCGACTCGCAGGCCGACAACTCCCGGTTACGGGCGCACTTCCCCGGCGTCGAGGCGGTGCCGCTGCGTGAGGGGCTGGCGTCGACGATTGAGTGGTTCCGCACACTGCCCGACTACCAGAAGTAGGCAGCTCAGTCGTTCCGGGCGGCGGACATCTGAAGTCTCCGCCGAAACTATGGCGAGGTTCGCCACCGGTCAACAGCCAGCCGACATCGCGGATCGAGGGCTCAGCCCCAGGCTCGTGACAGGGTATCCAGGCCGCTAAGGATCGCCTCCAGGTGGGTGTCGATGGCGTGGCTGGCCTGGGCGGCAGCGACGGGGCCTCGCCCGTAGGGGTCGGCGACGGAATCGTCAGGCTGGCTGGTGCGGTGCTGCCACAGGTGGTCGGCTAGCCCGTCGAGGGTTAGCGCGGGCGGCAGGTCGGCCAGTTGGCGTGCCACTTGGCCGATCAGGAAGGTCTTGCGTGCCAGGGTGGGCCATTCGTCCAAGATGAACCGGCGGTGATCGGTGCCCATGGCGATGACCAGGTCGGCTTGTTCCATCATGGC
>JAAYVP010000378.1 GCA_012517115.1 Brooklawnia sp.
ACCTCAGGCACCACCACGCGCTCGTCGTCGGTGTACAGCGAGTCGAGAAAGAGATCGTCGGCCACGACCAGGGGAAACCGGTCGAACCGAGATCGGCCTTTCTCCGAGATAGCCACCAGGCCGCGACCAAACAACCCCAGCCGAAAGACCGGCAGTCTGTCGTTGATGGTGAAGTAGGCACGAACCGGCCAGGGACGACCCTGCACCACCAGGCGCCGCGCGGGGACCGCGACTAGCGCACCCGTCGCCGCGAGAGCGTCCACCAAAGCACGTACACCGCCTGGCGGAACAATGATGTCGGCATCGAGATAGATGCGGGGGAAAGAGTCGGCTTCCTGATCTCCTGCATTGAGAGCGGCGGCCTTGCCGGGGGCCGTCACCTCCACGACACGGACGCGACGCTTGCGGGCGACTTCGGCAGTCGAGTCGGTGCATCCGTTGGGCACCACGATAATGGTCGGGATATCGCCAGCGGAGTCGGCGAGCAGCGCGTCGAGCGTCGCCCCGATTAAGGTCTCTTCGTTGTGCGCGGCGATGATGACGCTCGTCACAGCGTGTCCTTGGCGGGATCAGTCGAGGTGACCTCCTCCCAAGGACGGGTGAAAGTCTCCATGTCACCCCGCAACTCATCGATGTCCTTGGTCCACCATTGTTCGGCGAGGAGTGCGGAGATCGTTTCCGGCGAGAAGCGGAAGCGCACCACGCGGCCTGGATTCCCGACCACAACGGCGTAGGGGGGCACATCCTTCGACACTACGGCTCCGGCGCCGACTACAGCACCATGCCCGATGGAGTTGACGCCTGCTTGAATGATGGAGTTATGGCCCAGCCATACGTCGGAGCCAATCACCAGCGTGCTGTACTCCCGCGGCAGCTTGGTGAAGCCAAGGTTGGGGTTGAAGAAATAGCCATGCATCGACTTCCGGTTCATCGGGTGGTCCAGGGTGGCGCCGAAAGCGGTGCGCGCGATTGAGCAGTACCGGCCGATCGTTGTCCCTCGTCCGAACTGGTGGGCTACGAAACAGCCACCATGCGAGTACATCCCGACATCCACGCCGTGGTAACGCCGAAAGATCTCGCGCAGAGTCGCAGAACGGAATTCTCCTCCCTCTGCGGTCAGGGCCATCTTTGTCGCTGCAGCGCGAGCAGTCCTTCCGCCATGGCCGTATAGCCACAGCGCCAACTCACTGATCTCCATGAATACTCCTCAGTTCCGCGGTTCGGGACGCAGGTAGCCCCGAGTGAAGACTCGCTTGACCATTCCGGTGAACTCCCTGGTGATCGCCAGGGGACTCTCTTGGGCTGCTGCCGCCCACAAGTGGAACCCTCGGAACCGAGGAACTGGGCGTCCGAACAATTGCAGCGCGGCCATCCGAGTTGCCACAAGGCGACGCCGTCTCACCAAGCCCTGCGCTTGCACGACCCGATGAGCGTCGCTAGGTGTGGTGATCAAGTAGCCAGCGTCGATTGCGCCCTCGACCGCCTTTCGTCCGCGTTCGGTTCTGGCCAGAATCAGCGAGACGCCGGCATTGTCCTTTGCCCGTCGATGCCAGGCATCACCGCCCGTGACGTCAGAGAGCTCCCCTAGCCCGTCCGGGCAGAGGTGGCAGCGCAGTTGGCGATGCCTAGCCGCTAGTGCACCCCACGACTCCTCGTAGCTGAGGGAAGCCTCCCGACCTGATTGATCTTGAACCCGAAACTCGCCCGGCCAGCCGTTGCCGCGATACCGCAGAGAGGTGATCTCGCCCGGGACGCTGAAGCCCAACGATCTCGCTAGCTGCAGCGTTGCGTCGGTGTTCGGGGTGCCAGCGCAGAAGAAACTCAGCACCAGACCCAGATTCTGGTCAAGCTTCGGCCGCACTGCTCGGAGTCTAGCCACCGCCGCGACGTCACATGGCTTGCCGATGAACACGCAGGGCTTTTCGCTTTCCTCGATCGTCCGCAGGGCCTCCACTGGCGATGAGGGCGCGTAACGGGATCCGGCTTGGTCGATCAACTGCGATAGGTCAGTGCTAGTGATGGTTCGGTTCAGCCACGGATGAATGGGGTCCATTCCGATGTGCAAGACCAGAGCCATGCCCAACCGCTCGACCGCATAGCTTGCCAAAGCGGTAACAGCACCCCCAGAAGAGGCGGCGAGGCGAACCTGAGGGTCACTGGCCCAGCCTTCCCAAATCTGTTCGGTGGGGCCAACCAGGAGTTCGTCGTCGTTGGTCGGCTTCGGGCCGTGGGCAGCTGGAGCCTCAATGGCGGCTCCGGGGCAGGCGGCCACCATGGCGTCCTTCACGCTGAGTGGAAGCTCGCCCGACCATGCAGGCCGAAGACCGACGTGTGGAAAGTCGAGCATGGCGACCCCATGAGCTTCACCGACAAACGCGCATGCGCCGCACCCCGAGCACAGTCCGCCACTGAGCACGCGATCAAGCGGATGCGTTCGTGCCATCTCTGCCTCCACAAGCACAACAGGGTCGTTAATTCGATCATCGTGGCAGCGCGCCTTATGGTCAACGCCCTCAGCAGGCCAGTTTCGCCGCCACCTGAGTTGAGTCTTGCGCGATCATCCTAATAGTCTTGTCAGGACGCTGTTTCGCCTGGACTCTCAGGCTTCTAGGAGGACATGTGGACGAGGCGGGGAAGGCCAGACTGGTTGGGGAGATTGAGTTCAACGCGTTCTCTGCCAACGATCTCGACGGCATATCGCGCCTCATCACCACTATGAGCGACGGCGATGCGGGCCTCCATCTGCGCGACAAGAGCCCTGCATACTATCGGTGGATGTACTTCGACAACCCGGCCGGGAGTGCCTTCGGTTGTTATGCCAAGCACGGCGACCGGATTGTCAGTTCGTTCGCTGTCGCTCCGAAGCTCATGGTGATGGGCGGGCGAACCTGTCGCATCGGCAAGACGATGGATATGTTCACCGACCCGGACTATCAGGGCATGGGGCTGATCAAGAAGTGCGCGGAACGCGTCTTCGCTGAAGCTCGGGCAAACGGTGTGGATGGCTGGTACGTCACCCCATCGGTCAACTCGTATCCGATTTTCAAGGGGAAATGGGGTTACCAAGAGCCGTTCGAGCTGATCTTCCGTGCTCGTCTGCTCGATCCACGGGCGGTACTGGCAGCCGTTTCACCTGGAATCGCCGCACGACTGGGACCTGACAAGATGAATCGGCTCAGCCGCTGGCCCCGCCGCCAGCTCGAACTGCCCCGTGGTTGGGCGGCACGCGAGTTGAATCGCTTCGGAGCCGAAACTGATGCGTTGTGGGACGCCGTCGCTTCAGGGCACCAGCTTGCAGTCGTCCGCGACGCCGCCTACCTGAACTGGCGCTATGTCGACAACCCTGACCACTACACCATTTGGGCTCTGCAGTATCTCGGCGCCGTCCGGGGGATCGTGGTCGGCAA
>JAAYVP010000049.1 GCA_012517115.1 Brooklawnia sp.
GCTCCGCGCGCCTTGAGATCCCCCGCTCACCAGCAGCACCGGCAAGTCGCGATGCAAGCCGAATCGGTCGCGTTGGGCGGCCTGCCTGCTCAGCCGTCCGGCGGCAGCCAACTCGGTGATTTCCGAGCGGACGGGCAGCCCTTCGAAACGCGCCCCGGTCAGTGGAGTGCCTGGGAAGGAGGTGAGCACCGCGGCTGCGAACCGTGCTGCGACCTTGTTGGCGATGCCGGGTACGGCGTTCTGTTCTTGGATGACCACGGGGATGCCCAACCGCCGGGCGGCCAAGTATGCCGGCATCGCGACGTAGCCGCCAAACCCACAAAGAACATCCGCTTCGGCCCGCTGGAGAATGCGTTTCGCAGCGCGAACCGCACTGGCCAGCCGGTACGGCACCTTGAACAGGTCGAGGCTTAGCTTTCGCGGCAGCGGCACGGCGGGCACAAGTTCGAGGGCGAGCCCGGCCTCGGGGACCACGCGAGTCTCCAGGCCGCGGACGGTGCCGATGCAGGTGATCTGCACCTGCGGTTCGGCGGCCTTGAGCGCCTCCGCTGTCGCAATCAATGGAGATGTGTGGCCTGCCGTGCCACCACCGGCCAGCACGACACTCACCATGGATCCTCCCCCGTCATCGAACGGCTGCGCCTAACACGTCCAGTTTGGCACTGATCATCAGCGCGGTGCCCGACCGACACCGGACGCGTGCGCTTACCCTCAGCCGCGGGGCCGGGGTGCATCGATCACGCTCATCAGACGTGGTTGCCGGGTTTTCGGGCCGGACGCCAGGAGTTGGGCAGCGCCAGGCTCCTGCCGCGCGGCGCTGAGCAGCACCCCGACCGCGATCATGTTGGCCAGCAGCGCCGAGCCACCTTGGCTGAGGAACGGTAACGGAACGCCGACCACGGGCAGCAGTCGCATCACCACAAAGATGTTGATCATGGCCTGGATGACGATCCAAGCGGTCATTCCGACTGCCGCGTAACCAAGGAACTTGTTGGTGGACCGCGCCGCGATACGCAACCCGGCGAAGCCCAGCACGAAGAAGAGCAGCAGCACGAACAAACTGCCGATCAGTCCCATCTCCTCACCTAGCACGGCGAAGACATAGTCGGTCTGGGCGCCGTTGTAGAGTCCACCCCACTTCTGCCGGGAGGCACCCAGGCCGAGCCCCCACCAGCCACCGGAGGCGAGTGCATAGATGGCGTTCATCGGCTGGTCGCTGCTGGCCGATGCCGGATCCATGAACGAGAAGATGCGGTTCATGCGCTCCGGGTCGGTGACCACCAGCGCCCCGACGCCCAGCGCCGCTACCCCGGCCAGCGCTGCCATCACTCGTAGCGGCGCGCCCACGAACCAGAGCATGGCGAACATGATCATCCCGATTATCAGGGCGGTACCCACGTCGTGCTGCATCAGCACCAGCCCCTCAATCACCCCGAAACCGATCAGGAACGGCAGCAACAGTCGTTTCGGGTCGCCCAGCGACTTGGTGCGATTGGCCAGCACCGCAGCTGACCACAAGACCAGTGAGGCCTTGGCAAACTCAGATGGCTGAA
>JAAYVP010000379.1 GCA_012517115.1 Brooklawnia sp.
GACGCTCCAGTTGACGGCGTTGGGGAGACTACTGACCAACAACGCGAGCAGCACGAGCCCGCACTGGGCGGTTAACATCTGCCGCAGCATCGCGCCGTACTCCCCGCCACCGACGATCTCCAAGGCGAGCGCGTATAGCGGAGCCTGCATGACTAGCGTGGCGAACTGCCACCACCGAACTCCTGGACGCCGATTGGTGAATGACACCAGCAGGGTGATCTGGACAAGCAGCAGGGTGACCATGACTGCGAATGCCGACCAGAAGAAGATGTCGGCGGCGCGGTCGTAGGTCTCGTCGCTGCGGGTGCCGTCGACCGCTCGGATTGCGTCGCTGACCAGCGGCAGCAGATCTTGGCGCACAACGAAGAAGTAGACGATGGCCACCGCCCCAGCGATGAAGCTGAGCGCCCAGAGAAGCTGGGTCAGCCGCACCGAGAACGGCGGTGCCTTGCGGACCAGCACCGGTGGCAGGTTGGGGCTCCTCAAGGACGGTCGATCGGGGCGCCCCTCCCGGAGTTCGTTACCAGGTAAGGGCACCCCGGCGTCGTGACTATCGATCTGCGGCTTTTCAGTCATTTGATCTTCCGGTGCCGACTTACTGCGGCTCCTCGTACGCCATCTCGAGAGGTGTCTCTACTTCGACGGCTGCCGATTCATACCCGGCAGCCTCGTAGTCGATCGGGGTCTCGAAGGTGGCTGCTTGGGCCTCGTAGGGTGCCGGGCTAACGTAGTCCGTCGCATCCGCAACGGCGGAATCAGCAGTGGCAATTGCCGAGGCAGCGGCCTGGAACGAATCACTGACGACGGCCGCGACTGTGACATTCGAGGGCTGGTCAGTGAGGGGCTCAGTGACGCTGGTCCCGGTCAAGTCGGCATCAGTTGAGTGGTCGTTGAACGAGTCGGTTATCACGACATCGGTGTTGGTGTTGCCGATCGCAACGTCGCCAACGGTGACATCGGTCTTAGAGTGGTCGATCAGCGCATTGTCTCCCACGGCGATCGAGTTGTCGCCCATGGCCAGCACGGCTTCCTGATCGAAGATCTGAGTGACGTCGCCTTGCGCCCAGATGTTCTGGTTAACCGACTGGTCCACAATGGTCGAGCGATTGTCGATGTGGAAGTTGTTCGCCACGTTCACGATCTCTTTAACCACCGGTGACTGTGATTGAGGCGGCGTAGGCGTAACCGAGACAACTGGCTGGATGACCGGTGCTGGAGCCTTTACTACTATCGGGGTCACTTCCGGGCGCTCCACCACGACCGGAACCACCGAGCGGACGTCGTCCACGCACACGCTGCTGAGCCCTTGACGCGCCAGCGTTTGTTCTGGCTCGGCCTCGAACTCGGCCAGTGCCCTGGGATCGCGCAACAGGCTGAGGATGAACTCGATCAACGCATCAGCGATGGTCGCCAGGGGTGTGGGCATATTCGCCTCCTGTGTTTCTAATGGTCCTACATGTGAAGGCTAGGTCTGTCGTGCGCTCGAAGCATCGGGGAAAGTCCCTATGATCCGTGACGGGGCGACGGGGGAATGGGGCGTGGGTTAAGGCGAGGGGGAGTGTCATGGAGCGCCCCCTGCTGACGCACCTACTACCAAACGCAGCTTGCCGATCAGATCGGAGCGTGAGGTCGCCGAGAGGCGCCGTTTCATGTGGGCAATGTGATGCTCCACGGTGCGTGGCGAGATGAAGATCGTCTGGCCGATTTCGGCGTACGTCTTGCCCTGCACGACTAGGCGGGCTACTTCGATCTCTCGTTCGCTGAGCAACGATGACTCGGCCGAGACGACCTGACTGGCGTCGGATGAGGCTTCGGCAGTGGGGCTTGGACGCCGCGCTGTGTCGAGCGGATGCAGCTCACGGGCGCACGCCAACAGTCGCGCGGCGGTCTTGCGGTCTTCGGTCTTGCGGGCGCCGTGCCCGGCCAGCCTCGCCCCGTCCCACGCTAGCCCGGCGGCGGTTAGGGCTCGGGCGGCGGCTTCGACGGCGTCGGCTTCGACGGACCCGGCTAGCACCGACACCCAGACCCCGCCGGCGTGGGCCATGGTCTCGGCAACACGGCTGTGTGGCGATGCGGCAACGAGCGCCCGAGCGTGGGGGGCCAGCGAATCGGGCTTGTTGAGCAGGATGCCCCGCTGCACGCCCGCCCACCACAGGCGGGTCGACCAAAGTGGCGGGGCGCCGAGCCGTTGCACGATCTCGAGCCCCTGCGCTAGGTGCGGCGCGAGGGTGGTGGCGTCACCGAGCCGTGCGGC
>JAAYVP010000380.1 GCA_012517115.1 Brooklawnia sp.
CCACGGCGTCCAAATCGCATCGCCCTAATGGTCGTGCCGCTTGACCGGTGCGAGGGCACCACCCTCCATGTCCGGAATGTGGACGCCTTGGATGGCTCGCCGGTAGTCGATATCAAACCGTACGTGCGGCGTTTCGACAGCTTCCCAGACGCAGCCGAGGGCTGGTTCGCCGACAAGGCCGACCGCCCCAAACCTCCCGGCCGGGAGTAGCGCTCCGGCGTCCGCACCAGCTGCTAAGGTCAATCCCCCAAACGCGAACACCAGGAGGATGACATGCGACTGTCCACCCGTAACCAACTCACCGGCACGATCATTCGTATCTCGAAGGGCGAGGCGATGGCCACCCTCAAGGTGCAGCTCGACGGCACCGAGCAGGTGCTGACCTCGGCCATCACCTTGGACGCCGCGAACGACCTCGGCCTGGCCGAGGGGCAGTCGGTGACCTTGCTGATCAAGGCCACCGACGTCGCAATCGCCATCGACTGAATGACCTGGGTGCGGACGAGTCGGCCTGTAAGCCGGATCCTGTAACTCCTCGCGGAGCCGGTGATCATCCATCTGCGACCACCGTTTCCGGCGGCCTTCCCCGGACGCTTCCGCGTCCGGCGTGCGACCTACCCGGAAGCTCGGGCGGACCACCCTCAATCGCTTCCGCAGACGCCCGGAGGGCGTCCTTCTGGTCTTGCTCCAGGTGGGGTTTGCCGTGCCGCGACCGTCACCGGCCGCGCGGTGGTCTCTTACACACGCCGTTTCACCCTTACCCAAACCTCTGCCCGGGTGGGCCGGTACTCGGGCGGTCTGTTCTCTGTGGCACTTTCCCGCGGGTCACCCCGGGTGGGCGTTACCCACCACCTTGTCCTGTGGAGTCCGGACTTTCCTCGGCGCTGTTGCACCGCGATCACCCGGCCGACTCGTCCAACTATCTAGTCTACGTCAGGCTGTCGAGAAGATCAGGCACGCCCTCGAGATGCGCCTGCTTCGGATGCGGCAGCCGCTCTCGTCAGTTCCTACTCGGATCGGCGAGCTACGTACTTCCGCCCAAACAGGTGAGACGGGACCAACCTGCGGAGTTTCATGGCGGGCTCCTCCACGACTTTCCAGGACACCCAGGCGAGCGGCACCGTCAGCAGGGTGGACACAGCGGCGAAGCCCAGCACTCCCAAAGCGTGACCACCGCTCAACGCAAGCATCTGCTGCACCGGGAACGCGTAGATGTAGACGCCGTACGTGATGTCGTTGCGGGCCCCTAGCCGAATCGGGAGCCGGCCGCCGAGAACCAGCAGCACGTACCCGAGCAGCAGCGGCGCGACGCCGAGATACCACGGGTAAGAGACGAGTCGGATCGCGATGACTGCTACGCCCGCGATCCCCGCCGCCACCAGCGAGGACCGGATCCACCCGCCGAGGAAGTGCAGCGCCATGCCCGCGGCGAAGAAGGCGAAGAAGCGCTTGGCGTCCAGATCTAGCCAAGGGGTGCCGAACATGTCGTAACCCCACTCGCCCACCGCCGCCCCGCCGGCCGCCACGGCAAGCACCGGGACGATGAAAGCGGCGTACTTGCGGATCGGGGCCAACCAGAGCAGGACGGCCGCCAACAGGTACGCCCTGAACTCGTAGATCAAGGTCCACAGCGAACTGTTCCACTCGTACGGGAAGGGCACGGTCTCGAGGGTGTTGTCGATGCCCCACTGGTGGATCTGCAGACCACTGTTAGCTACCACATACTCGATAGCGCTCTGCTGGATGTACTCCTCACCCGGGTACCGGCCCGCCAATGGAGCGAAAACGAAGGCGACCACCACGATGCAGACCCAGAACGCTGGCATGATACGCAGCACACGGCGCCACAGAAACGCCAGCAGCCCTAAGCGCATTCTGCTTCCGGCGATCAGGAATCCCGATAGAACGAAGAAGCCGTCCACTGCGCTGTCGGCCCAGGTCTCCAGCCAGGGATAAGGAAACCCGCCCAGCGGAACGGAATGGCCCAGGATCACCGTGGTCGCGAGGATCAGCCGCAAGAAGTTGAGCGCGTTATCGTGACCGCCCAAGGCACCCGACAACGAGGTGTCCGTCTTGGCGAGCGCCTGGTTCGGGTCGCGATCGATCCCCGTCGATGAAGTCACCTCAGCCCTATCGGGTAGTGCCCAGGCCTCCAGCCCAAGCCCAAGCCGATGTTAGCGCTGGACAATGCTGCGGTCACCAGGATTCCCACGAAACGCATTCCGGCAGCCAACGCCAAGCCGGGGGCTTTGCCGCTGCCAACAGCTAAGCCGCGGCTGCGATGCGCGCGGGTACTTCGCTCATGATCGCGATGGAGAGCGCGTTCGGTAGCGTCTTCGCTGTTCCGAGCGGCAAGCTGGCCACGTCGACGTAGTCAGCGAGTCGGCTGCTGGACTCCTGCACCGGTCGCGGAGCCTTACTGAAATCGGTGTTGGCATTCACCCTCACCACGAAAATGTCCACCGCGTAATAAGGCTCATGGCTGATGCGACCAAGCTGCTTATTGTCCAACCAGATCTCACCGTCTCTGCAAGTCACCGGAGCCGAAGGGGCAAACGAGCCAATCGCGGCGACGACTGCTTCACCGACAGCGGCAAGCGGATCGTCCAGAGCCTCAACAGCGGCGCGTCCGAAGACCAGACTCATGGTGACCGACCCGCTGGTTGCCCACCAAGAACCTGGCACGGCTTTCGATCCCCTTCGCCTACCGATGGTCTCATCCCAGACAACCACAGCACCTGGCAGTTCCAAACGGTCCGCGTCCAGGATCTGCCTCGTCTTGGCTAGCACGTCAGGGGCGCATGTGAAATGGAGCGCATGCTCTACCAGACCGACTGACGGAGCGATGAATCCTTCCTCGTCTACCGTGCCTGCATCGGCCCGGAAAACACCTTCGCGCGGCTTTGCCATCAAGATGCTCCTGCTGCTTGTCTGCAACTGCTTGTCTAAGCCCCGCCACTACGCCAGGCCCGATTGTTCGGTGCGCACCAGGATGCGTCCGCACTCCTCACAGCGCAAGACCAGATCAGGCGCCGCGTTGGCATGCTTCTTCAGCTCCGACATGTCGAGTTCCAGCCCACAACCGCTGCAACGGCGAGCCCGTAACTCCGCCGCCCCGGCTCCGCCGACGCGCTGCGCGATCTTGTCGTAGAGGGCCACCAATTCGGTGGGAAGTCGTTGCGCAAGGCCAGCGCGTTGCTCGGCCAGCTGCTCGATCTTGGCGTCTAACTCCTTGCCGGACGCATCGCGGCCGCCGAGCAGCGTTCGCATCTGTGCCTCCACTTCGCCGCGCTGGGCGATCAGCCTGCTCTGCGCTGCCGTCTCATCTTCAATCTGCTGCATGATCTCGAGTTGGGTGTCCTCCAACGAGTTGATGCGACCTGACAGGTGCGCGGTCTCGGCGATCATCGATTGCAGCGCCTTGGCGTCCACCGCACCGGTGTCGATCATCTTCTGGTTGCGTTCTCGGCGAGCGCGGGCTGGCATCAGATCGGCCTCAATGCGTTCCTGCTCCGCCTCGGCGTCCCCAAGTCGGGTTTGTGATGCGATTACTTGCTCGCTCAACTGGCCGCGTTTGCTTGCCAATTCGGCTAGCTTCGCGTGCTCCGGGAGTGTCGCCTTACGATGTCGAAGCTGGGCCATCTGGGTTTCCAGGTCGGCGATCAGCAACAGGGCGCGCTGGGCGCTCGAATCAGCCTGCATCTTGAACCTCCGTCGGCCAGCCTAGTGGGTGCGGGCACGGTTGGCTGACGGCGAGGGTGCCTACGACCGGACGGCCCGGATGATGACCTGCCCAGACACTGACCCTCGAGCCGACTCGGCGTCCGCTGGACGATAAGAAGCCCCTGAGGATCGGCCAAAGGTGCTCGTGGGGTGGCGATTGCAAGGACAATGGGCGTAATCGCAAGGGTGCGAGATCCGGGCGCCGCATCGTGGTGGCTATCCCATCCCCTTCAAGCCGGAAGGTGCCGGCCGTGTACGAGAGGCTTTTCAGCCCGGTGATGATCGGGCCGGTCGAGATCCGACTCGGGGTCACCCAGGTGGCAATGGGCCTGCTGTCGGTCACCTTCGGCACATCGATGCTGGTCGCCGGGCTGATCCCGACTCCCGTCCTCGGGGTCGTCCTCACCGTGAACGGGCTGGTCCTGGCCTATCTGCTGGTCCAACTGACTGTCATCCAGCGGCTACCTGCCACAGCAAGCTGACTTGCTCAAGGCATAGGATCGCAAGGGTTGACGACGCAAGGCAGTTGGAGGACTGATGGTGAGCGAGCACCGACCCACGCTACCGAACAGGCAAACGCTCTTCTCGGAGGCATTCAAGCAGTTCATTGCGACCGATTGGGCACCCTACGACACCGCAACACCAAACGCTTTGCCGGGCGCAATTGCGGCGGCTTCCCACCGCGAACAACTGTCAGCACGCTATCCCGGTGAGCGGCTCATTGTGCCTGCCGGCGGGCTGAAGATCCGCAACAACGATTGCGACTACCGTTTTCGTCCCCATTCGGCGTTCACTTGGCTGACCGGCCTGGGCGCCGATCGGGAACCCGACGCGGTGCTGGTCATGGAGCCCGCCCCTGGTGGGCACCAGGCGACCCTCTACTTCCATCCGCGGGTGCCACGCACCGACGAGGAGTTCTACGCCGATTCACGCTACGGCGAGATGTGGGTCGGTCAGCGCGAATCGCTGGCCGAGATGGCGGCGCTGGCTCAGCTAGCTACCGCCGACATCACCGACCTTGAGCCTGCGCTCCAACTGATGGCGTCCACCACCCCCACCCGCATACTGCGTGAGGCCAACCGCGAACTCGCAGACAAGCTCGATGCCTGGCGTGGCCGCGCGGAGCAGGCCGACGCCGACTTCGTCGTCGCGCTCAGCGAGTTGCGCCTTATCAAGGACGCTTTCGAAGTTGAGCAACTCAGGCAGGCTTGCCGAGCAACCGCAGTCGGCTTCGAGGCGGTGGTGCGCGAACTGCCTAGAGCGATCGCGAACGGCCGCGGGGAACGCTGGGTCGAAGGCATCTTCGGTTTGCACGCCCGTCACCAAGGCAACGCCGTAGGCTACGACACCATCGCCGCCTCCGGAGACCACGCCAACACACTGCACTGGATTCGCAACGACGGCGACCTGCGCGAAGGCGAGCTGCTGCTGCTGGACGCCGGGGTCGAACTGGACAGCCTGTTCACCGCAGACGTCACCCGAACCCTGCCGGTGTCTGGACGCTTCACTCAAGCCCAGCGCAAGGTCTATGACGCAGTGCTGGCCGCCCAATCGGCTGGCATGGCGGCTGCCATGCCGGGCGCGAAGTTCTCCGATGTTCACCAGGCGGCCATCACCGTCATCGCGCAGCACCTCGCACAGTGGGGTCTGCTCTCCATCAATGCGGCCGAATCACTCGATCCCGAGACCGGTGGGCAGTATCGCCGGTGGATGGTGCACGGCACAAGTCACCACCTCGGCCTCGACGTGCACGACTGCGCTCAGGCCCGCCGCGAGAACTACCGTGACGGCGTCCTGAAACCGGGCATGGTGATCACCGTCGAACCGGGCATCTACTTCAAGTCGACCGATCTGTTGGTGCCTGAAGAGTTGCGCGGCATCGGTGTCCGCATTGAGGACGACATCTTGATCACCGACACCGGCAACGAGATCCTCTCCGATCAGTTGCCGCGCAAGGCGGACGAAGTCGAGAGTTGGATGGCTGGCCTGCTGGGATCTTGAAGCGCGGCCGCTGTTCTGGCGACCGTCGGCCTCAGCGCTGTCCGTCGCTGTCGGTAGCCGTTTCGCCGGCGGCTGTGGGGGCATCGGCCCGCTTGGGCCGGAAGCGCTCGGGCACATCACCGATGCCGGGAGGCTGACCTTCACCCCAGTATTGGCCGTAGGGCATCTCAGCAGCAGACTCCGGTGCGGGCCGCTGCCCAGTCTCCGGCTCCGGCCGACCCCAGCCCGACTCTCCGCCCGCCCAGCCTGGGGACGGCGCCGGACCGGCGACTGGCGTGGGTGGCTGCGGGCCGTAGCCACCCCCTTGTGCGTCGGGGACAGGCTGCCCGGGCGGCTGGTTCAGGCTGGGCTGCTGACCGTAGGGCGGCGGCAAGCTGCCGAGGTCGATGTCTTGCCGCTGGGCGGTGGGCGGAGGCACTAACTGTCGTGTCTGGTGCGCCTCTCCCCCACTCAGCAGGTGTCGGGCCCGGTCGACGTATTCCGCCTCGGCCAGCACCTCGTAATGGGTCGCAATAATCGCAGTAGTCGAGGTGTAGTCACGCTCGCCACCACGCATCCGGTATTGGAGGGCAGCTAACAACATGCCCACCCCACCGAAACCGATGACCCCGATGAGCAATGCCGTCAGCAGGCTGAGCCCGGGTTGCAGGAGCCACATGAAGATGGCGAACATGCCGGCCCACATGGCGCCCTGCACGAAGCCAGCCCCAAGGACCTTGCCCCAGGTCACGTTGCCAGTGACCTTCTCAACACTCTTCAGATCGGTGCCGACAATAGCCAGGTTCTCGACTGGGAACTGCCGGTCGCCCAAGTAGTCCACTGCGCGTGCTGCGTCGCTGTACTCGTCATAGATGGCGACCGACATGGGCCGGTTGAGCTTGAGCACCCCGCGCGGCGACGTCGACGGTGTCTGGTTCATCGACATGGCTTTCACCTCCTGGGCTCAGCCTAACTCCGGCAGCTGTGCAAAAGCTGTGCGATGAATCCAGGCAGCCGCCCCGCTGGGCGGTCAGGAGCGTCCAGCCTTCGCCAGGATCGCCTGGGCAACCTTGAGGCCAGCCTCGTCCACCATCTCGTCGTCCACCACGATCGCACCCACCGCGCCGCCAAGCGCATCGGTGGCTTTCGAATACGCGTCGACGATGCGCTCGGCACGTTCCACCTGGGTTGCATCTGGGGTGAACAGCTCGTTCCCGGCCGCCACCTGGGAGGGGTGCACCACCCACTTGCCGTCATAGCCCAGCGCAGCCGACTTAGCTGCCGACTTGCGGAAGCCTGGCAGGTCACGAATCGACACGTACGGCCCATCAATCGCCTGCAACGAGTTCGCACGGGCAGCCACCAGGATCCGGGAGAGCACGTAGTGGAAGGCGTCGGCGTCGTAGCCAGCTATTTGACTGCCCACCGAGAGCCCCCGCATCCCCATTGATGCCATAAAATCGCCCGGGCCAAAGATCAGGGTCTCTAACCGAGGGCTGGCAGCGGCGATCTCGTCCACCCGCTGCAGCCCTTGAGCCTCCTCGATCTGCACCTCCAGCCCGATCTTGCCTACCGGCAGACCGGCGGCCGCCTCGGCCTGGCTGAGCACCATGTCCAGCGCGATGACCTGCTCGGCGCTGCGGACCTTGGGCAGGACAATCGCGTCGATGTGGGCGCCAGCGCCACCAACCACCTCGAGCACATCCGCAGTCGTCCACGCAGTGTCCCAGTCGTTGACCCGCACGGTGATGGTCGGCGCCTGCCAACCGTCCTGTTTCAGTGCCGCCACGATCTGGGCGCGGGCGTCAACCTTGGCCGCGGGGGCCACTGCGTCCTCCAAATCGAGGAAGAGCGCGTCCACCGGCAGACCACGTGACTTTTCGATGAACCGTTCCGAACTGCCCGGGACGGCGAGAACGGTGCGCCGGGCGCGGAATACTCGGGGTTGGCTGGCGTTCATGAGGTAAGTCTAGGGACGCAG
>JAAYVP010000381.1 GCA_012517115.1 Brooklawnia sp.
AGCGAAAACGCGGACGCCTTCGCCGCTGTGGTCCCGACATCCAGGCCCAGGATGATGTCGTTGGCTGCGTTCACGGTAGACCGCTCCCTCCGTTGGATGCTGACATCAGCAGCGTAGGGCCCCGAGCCCGGTCCCGGGGCGAGTCGGCCCAGTGAGGCCTGGCCGAAGAGTCCCTACAGTGCGGCACCATGCCGGATCGACTCCTCCAGCGAGCTGGTCACCCCGGCCAATGCGCAGATGCGTGCAACTCCGCGCAACTCCGCGCAACCCGTTGGTGACCTGATCGCTCGCTGCGACTAGTGTCGTGGGGTGATCGAAGAAGAGGCTGGCGAAGCGCCGACCGATGACCCGGTGGTTGACGACCAGCCTGATGACAAGCATGCCTTTGCCAATCTCGGGCTGGGGGAGCGCATCACCAAGACGTTGCGTGACCTCGGCTATGAGCGTCCCACGCCAATCCAGGCCGAAACGATCCCCGCTTTGCTGGCTGGACGCGACGTGGTCGGCCTGGCCCAGACGGGCACCGGCAAGACTGCCGCCTTCGCGCTGCCGATCCTGAGCCATCTCGACCTGAAGCAGAAGGCGCCACAGGCGCTCATCCTCGCGCCAACCCGCGAGCTGGCACTTCAGGTTGCCGAGGCGTTCGAGCAGTATTCCGCCCACTTGAAGGGTGTCCGGCTGCTGCCGGTCTACGGCGGACAGGGCTACGGCGTCCAGCTGAGCGCGCTGGCGCGTGGGGTGCATATCGTCGTCGGGACGCCCGGCCGCATCATCGACCACCTCGACAAGGGCACTCTCGACCTCAGCCAACTGCGCTTCCTGGTCTTGGACGAGGCTGACGAGATGCTCAGCATGGGGTTCGCCGAAGATGTCGAGCAGATCCTCGCAGATACCCCCGCCGACAAGCAGGTCGCGCTGTTCTCGGCGACGATGCCCAGACAGATCCGTGCGCTGTCGCAGCAGTACTTGACCGAACCAGTAGAGGTGACTGTCAAGGGCAGCAGCGCCACCGCGCCGAACGTCTCACACCGCTACTTGATGGTGGCGTATCCCCAGAAGGTGGACGCTCTGACCAGGATCCTCGAGGTGGAGAACTTCGAGGGCATGATCGTCTTCGTCCGCACCAAGAATGACACCGAGACTCTCGCCGAGAAGCTGCGGGCGCGTGGGTTCTCTGCCGCTGCGATCAACGGCGACCTGGCGCAGGTGCAGCGTGAGCGGACGATCGGCCAGCTCAAGTCGGGCAAGCTCGACATCCTGGTCGCCACCGATGTCGCTGCCCGGGGGCTCGATGTGGACCGGATCAGTCATGTGGTGAACTTCGACATCCCGACCGACACCGAGTCCTACGTCCACCGGGTCGGACGCACCGGACGCGCCGGCCGCAGCGGCCAGGCAATATCGTTCGTGACACCACGAGAACGGCACCTGTTAAGAGCGATCGAACGTGCCACCAGGCAGCCCCTGACCCCGATGAACCTGCCCACCGCCGAGGACATCAACGCCACCCGGCTGAGCCGATTCGACGATGCGATCACCGAGGCCAGGTCGAACACCGAACGCATCGACTTCTTCCGCGAGGTAGTCAGCCACTACGTCAACGAGTACGACGTGCCCGAGGTGGACGTGGCCGCCGCGCTGGCGTCGGTGCTGCAAGGTGACGAGCCGATGCTGCTAGACCCCGAGGTGGAGCGGCCGCGACAGAACCACGCCGACTCCACCGGACGCCGCGAACGGAGTCGTGATGAACCCCTCGAGCGCAGGCAGCGGGGCGAGACATCGGGACCGACCGCGACGTATCGGTTGGCAGTCGGACGCCGCCACAAGGTGACGCCCCGCCAGGTGGTGGGCGCGCTGGCCAACGAGGGCGGTCTTCGGCGCGAGGACTTCGGACGCATCGACATCCGCGCCGACCACACGCTGGTCGAGTTGCCCGCCAAACTCCCTCAGGAAGCCTGGGATGCGCTGAGAGGCACCCGCATCTCGGGCAAACTCATCGAGTTGGAGCGTGAAAGGGCGTTGCGCAAGCCACGACAGAAGGGGAAACGATGAAATTCCTGTTCCTTGGCGCTGGAGCCATCGGCACCTATGTGGGCGGTTCGTTGGCTGCGAACGGACACCGGGTGTGTTTCACCGAACGGCCAGACGTGGCGGCGCAGCTCAGTCAGCGCGGGCTGGTGCTGCACATCGGTGGCGAGCGACGTTTGGTGCAGACCGCGCGATTCTTCAGCTCCGCCGCCCAAGCAATGGACGCCTTCCCGCCCGACCTGGTGGTGGTGGCGCTGAAGAGCTTCGACACCGAGCCCGCCGTGCAGGCGCTGGTGGACAACGCACGACCGATGCCGCCCATCCTGACCTTGCAGAACGGCGTCGACAACGAAGCAACAATCGCCAGTATCGTGGGGTCTGACCGGGTCGTGTCGGGCACCGTGACCAGTGCCGTCAGCAAGCCGGCGATGGGCGAGATCGTTGAGGAGAAGCACCGCGGACTGGGGGTGGCGCTCGGGCATCCGCTGGTCGTCCCGCTGGTCGATGCGTTGAACGATGCCGGGCTGAGCGCCAAGATCTTCCCTGAGGCCGGGCCCATGAAGTGGAGCAAGTTGCTCACCAACCTGACCGGCAACGCCACCTCGGCCATTCTCGACATGCCCGTCGGAGCGCTGTTCGCCGACCGTCGCTGCTATCAGGTCGAGATCGCCGTGCTGCGCGAGTGTTTGGCGGTGATGCGCGCGCTCGGTTACCGTCCGGTCGACCTGCCCGGGACGCCGGTTCGACTGCTGGCCCTGGCTGCTGAGCGGGTGCCGCGCGTCGTTGCCCAGCCGCTGCTCACCCGGGCACTCGGGGCGGGCAGAGGCGACAAGATGCCGAGTTTCCACATCGATCTACACTCCGGACGCGGCCAGACCGAGGTGCGCTGGTTGAACGGCGCTGTCGCGGCCCACGGCGAGAGGCTGGGCGTCCCCACCCCAGTGAATCGGCTGTTGACCGACGTTCTGGAGTCGCTGAGCGCCGGCGCCGAAGACATCGGGCGCTTCCGTGGTAACCCGCAGGCGCTGCTTGATCTGCTGAAGTAGCCGCCAGAGATCGTGCCTATTTCCGGCCATCTGAGCAGGTAATCCGGCGCGGTCGTTGGCTTGGCGAGGCCTTATACGGGTCCAACTGGGGCCAGACCATCAGAGCAGGGCGATCACCTCGTCCAGCATGGCCTGGGTAAGCCTTCCGGTGAACGTGTTCTGCTGCGAGACGTGGTAGCAGCCGATCACTTGTATCTGGCGTCCGGCGGGTGCGGTGAATACCGTTCGGGCGGCGTGGCCGAAGCGGACGCGCGGCCGCGGCACACTCCAGCCGATCCGCGCCGCCGCGGCATGCAGCGACTGCCATCCGATCCCCCCGAGGACGAGCATTGACTCCACGGTCTCGGCTAACTGCAACTCCCGGTCAAGCCAGTGCCCGCAGGTGGTGCGTTCGGCCGGTGTCGGTTTGTTGTCGGGTGGCGCGCAGTGCACGGGTGCCACGATGCGTGCCCCATCGAGTCGTTGCCCGTCGCCAGCCGCCACTGCGGTCGGCTGGGTGGCGTAGCCCGCTCGGTGCAGCGCGGCGTAGAGCCAATCGCCGGAGCGGTCACCGGTGAACATGCGTCCGGTCCGGTTGCCGCCGTGCGCGGCCGGGGCCAGCCCGATGATCAGGACCCGAGGTTCCGGGTCACCGAATGATGGCACGGGTCGCCCCCAATACGGCTGGTCGGCGAACGAGTGCCGCTTTTCGACGGCCACGGACTCACGCCAGGCCACCAGCCTCGGGCAGGCACGGCAGACGCTGACCCGGGCACAGAGCTCGGCGAACGACGCCGCCGACCCCGCCAGCCGGGCGACTTCCGCTGCCTTGGTGGCTACCGGTGTGTGGGAGGTCGCCGGGTCACCGGGCCAGCCGCTGCCAGCCGGCACCGGCGACGCGAACTCCTGACCGGTCAACGGGTGCGGCAAGATGGGGGCTGGCGTCCAGATCACCTCCTCCAGTGACTGGCCGAGCCGGAGAAATCTCCACCTCAGCCATCAGCACTTGCGCCGACGAAGCCGCCGCCCTGCCGATCACGGTCCCGGTTCGGCTTCGTTCAGCCCAGGTGCTCGAACTCGGCCGCCTCGTCAGGGCTGTAGAACTGCTGGGCGCTGCCAGGGGGCAGCACGTCGCCCGGCACGCTCAGCAGGTATTCTTCGCGTTCGGCGCGACGCTCAGCAGCCTGCGCCGCCAACTCACCAAGCCGGTCGAGGACCCCGCGCTCGGCCAGTACTCGGCGCCCAGCCTGGTGCAGTTCACGGTTGCCCTGCACAAATTGAGCCTCATCGAAGACCTTGCAGGCCACCATGTCCTGGAACGTGGCGAACTTGGCCTGCTCGACCAGCCGGCTGAAGCGCTTGACGATGTAATCGACCTCTTCACGCAGCGCCGGATTGCGCAGGTACAACCATTTGCGTTGCCGGACGGCCGCGTCCACAGCTTCGACCAACTCGTCAGGAGCTTCGTCGCTGGCCAGCATGATCAGGTCGAGGTCTGAGCCGTCAACGCGCCCCCCGGTGCTGGATTCGCGTCGGCTCACATCGTGTGACATCTGGTAGACCACGTCGCCGGCGATGAGGGCGCACAGATGCCGCCCGTCGTCGCCCTCCGGCGCCACGGCATCGAAGACCTCGGCGACGAACCGTTCGGCCACCCGCTGCTTCGCCCGGCTGATCGCGATCGTCCGGCCCCGAAGTTGCTCGGCCACCCGATCGATCGCTGCCCTTTGCGAGGTTGTTCCCACCACTGTGTAGGTCATGAACTCGCGCAGAATCGAGGGAGACAGCCGCGCGAACCCCTCAACCGTGCGATCCAACCGCAAGTAGCGACGTCCGATCGTCCGCATCTCGAACTGGCCGGACGAACGGCAGACCTTCCATAGTCCGAAGACCTCTCCACCGACCGCGTCATGCAAGGCGGTCCCGGTGAGCGGCCCCAACTCGGTGAGCGTCCGTTGGATCGCGGCCAGGTCGACCACTAGCCCAAGGTTCCAGTCTGTGGTGATCGGGTGAACGTGAGCGAGGCCACCGAAGGGTAAGGCTCGCCGCGGTGGTCGACCAATTCATAACCCCGCTGCGCCAAAGCCGGGGCGTTGGCCAGCAGTCCCTCGGCAGCGGTCTGGTCCAGAACGAAGGTCAGATCGCCCCCTTCGGCCACGTAGTTCTGAACGTACGACAGTGGCACATCCGTGGTGACCTCGCCGAGCACTGCCTCGGTCACCGGTCCGGTCTTGCGGGCGCCGTTGGCGAGCAGCAACACCTTACGTGCCCGGAAGACCTGTTCGGCACCCATCGAGATCGCGAAGTGCGGGGCTTCATCTGCCGAACTGAAGTGCCCGTCTGCGACGGCGTTGGCGATCGTGTTGTCGTCCAGTTTCACCAGCAGCATTTGCGAGGCGTCGAACGGGATCCCGCTTTCGTGAAAGGCCACGTGCCCCCGGCCGCCGACGCCGATGATATGCAGATCAATCCCACCGGCCGCCGCGATCTTGGCGGTGTAGGCGTCCATGATTTCGTCGCGAATCCACCCGAGATAACCCTCGGCGTCGGCATCGATGACGACGGCTCGTCCCTTGTCGGTTCCCGCCAACGTGAAGCCCTCGCCGGATTCCAGAGCCGCTGCCAGCGCGTCCTGATCAACTAGCGTGCCCCATGGCACGTTCGTCTGCGGGATCCGAGGGTTGAGCAGCCCGAACAGTTCCGAGACCATGAAGAAGCTATACGACTCAGGATGCAGAGCCCGCTGCTGCGGGTTTTCGCCGGGCAGCCCGACGTATTCGTCCAAATTGAACGTGGTCACGCGCCGGGCGTCCAACTTGCCGGCGTTGAACGCCTTGGCGAGGTGCTTATACATGCCGGTCGGGCTGCTGCCGGTGGCCAGTCCGAGGACGAAAGACTCGGCCTCGGCGAGCCGACGCGCTACGGTCGCCTCGACCAATTCCGCACCCACTTGGCTCATCTGGTCGAAATCCTGGGTGACGTGGATGGTGAATGGCATTTGAGTTGTCTCCTTTGAATATGGGTCAGTTACGCGTGAAAAGGCCGAGAGATGGGACGAGCGCCGCGGCACGTGCTGTGCGCTCATCGATCAAGCCCTGTAGCCAATCGATGCCATCTTGCCGCGTCTGTGCAGATAGTGCCTTGATGGCGGCGAGATAGTCGTGGCCTGCCTGACGGGCAGCAGCCAGTTCCGCGGTCAACGTCTTCGGGACGACCACATCGGGTCTTCCGAAGACACCGACGAGGGCGTCCAGCTGTTCGTGCAGTTCGTGACGCCCGGAATCGGAGTCTGCGAGGTTGCCGATCAGCGCCTTAAGTCTCTTGACACGCTCGGACCGCCCACTGGCGATAGCCGCCAGAGCCCCTTCGTGGACCAATTCACCGAGCGGCCAGGCTGCGAAGAAGTCGCCCCGCACGCCCCGATACCACGCTTCCAGGGCATCGAGGCTAGCGATG
>JAAYVP010000382.1 GCA_012517115.1 Brooklawnia sp.
CACCCCAGGCTCACTATTGATCACCCGAGAGACCGTCTTGAAGCTCACCCCAGCCATGGCCGCTACGTCCTTCATGGTTGGACGCGCTGGCGACGGCATGCCCCCTAGTATGGCTCAAGATCGGCACCACCGGCCACGACATTTTGCGCTGTCAACTTCGAGTGGTTGTGGGTTGTAAGCGCTCACCACCGGCGGGGAAGGTGCTTGGTCAGGCGTCCACGCCCTCAAGATCCATGGTGGTCAGGGGAACGATCTTGGTCTTCTTGACCAGTTTGTAAGCCAGGTACATCGCGATCGCCAACGGCAGACCCACGTAGGCCACCAACAACCCTTGGAAGCTGAAGGCCTCGTCCATGACGACCAGAACGCCCTGCCCGATGATCACCGCCGCGCAGACCACAAGCGCGTAGACCGTTCCGAATGGGAATAGCTTCGCTTGGTAGGGCAGCGTCGACGGCGAGACCCCCTGTGTCTTCATCGCTGCCCGGAACCGTAGGTGTGCGATACAGGTGCCCAGCCAAGTGATCAGGCCGGTGAGGCCGGTGGCGTTGTACAGCCACGTATAGACGATGGAATCGCCCACCTGACTGGTCATGAACGCTACAGACGACACCAACGCCGTGAACAAGACCCCCAGCACCGGCACCCCACCGCGTGACACCCTGCCGAAGGCCTTCGGCGCCTGACCGTGATGGGCCAACGAATACAGCAGTCGGCTGCCGATGTACACCGTCGAGTTCCCCGCGGACAGTACCGACGTCAGGATCACTGCGTTGATCACCGATGCGGCAGCAGCCAATCCGGCCCGCTCGAACACCAGGGTGAACGGGCTGGCCGCCACGTTGGTCTCTGAGGCGGCGAGCAGGTTCGGGTCTGTGTACGGAATCAGCGTCGAAATCACGAAGATGGCGCCGATGTAGAACAGTAGTATTCGCCAGAACACCGAATTGATCGCTTTCGGCATCGCACGCTTCGGGTCCTCCACCTCCCCGGCGGCCACTGCCGCCGACTCGGTGCCGATGAACGAGAAGCCTGCCACCATCAAGATGCTGAACGTGCCCAACACGCCACCCACGAATGGGGCCTCACCTTGGGTCCAGTTGCCGAATCCAGCAGCCTTGCCGCCCATGATGCCGAAGATCATCGCCACACCCACGATCAGGAAGACGATGATCGTGACCACTTTTACGCCGGCGAACCAGAACTCCGACTCCCCGAAGATTCTCGCTGAGAACAGGTTCAAACCGACCAGAATCGTCAAGGCCAACGTGCTCCACAGCACCGATGACGAGTCCGGGAACCAGAACTTCATCACGATCGATGTGGCCACGAGTTCAACCGCGACCGTCATCGCGCAGGCGTACCAGTACGTCCAGCCCATCATGAACCCGAATGCCGAGTCGACGTACTTCTCTGAGTACGTTTGGAACGCCCCCGGCACCGGCAAGTGCGTCGCCATCTCGCCCAGGGCGTTCATCACGAAGTAGACGGCCACGCCAATCACCGCGTACGACAGAATCGCACCACCCGGACCGGCCGTGTTGATGGACGCCCCGGTCGCCACGAACAGTCCGGTGCCGATCGCGCCGCCAATCGCGATCAGATTGACGTGCCGACGGCGCATCGTGCGCTGCAGGGGAGGCGGGTTAGCGGTCATAGTTGTCTCCTGGCTGGCTGTCACCGATCCTGAGGTGAGTGAGCCAAGCCAGCTGGCACTCTGGCAGACGCGTTAACCCCGAAGTACGGTTTTCCGTCACGCTAGCGCGACAGCGCTGACTTGTCGTGCTGAACCAGCAAGCAGCGGCTGCATTGTTGGGCAATTGACCGCCTCGAGACGCTCATAACCCTCGTAACCGTACTGACAGGCAGGTGACGCAACCCTCAAGCTTCTCGAACTCGGAGATATCGACCGGCACCACTCTCAGGCCGCGCGCCTGGATCTTACGGATCGACTCGGGGCCCGAACTCGACATCAGCACCGTGTTCGGATCGAGAATCACCACATGCGAGCCGGGCTCTTCTGGCATTCCGAGGAAGGCGTCACCCCAGAACTCGACATCGTCCACCAGCGGCTCGTAACCGATGATCGTCCCATCAGGCAGAGCAGTGACCGCGCTCTTGAGGTGCAGCACTTTGCTCAACGGCACCGTGATCACATTGGCGCCTAACGGGGCCAGGTGCTCGCGCAGTTGCCGGACTCCTTCGGCGTTGGTTCGGCCGCCCTGGCCAACCCAAACCGTGCCGCCGTGCTTGAGGACATCGCCACCGTCCAAGGTGCCGGGGGCCACGATGTGCTTGATCTGGTAGCCGACTCTGCGAGCCGCCTCCTCAGCGGCGGCTGTCTCTGGCTTGCGCTCGTCGGCACCCGGACGTGCGATAACGGCTACAGACCCGTAGACCACCATGGTGTCCTCAATGAACGCCGAATCCGGGCAGTCCGGGGCGGGGTCGACCTCGATGATCTGCCAGCCAGCGCCGCGCAACGCGTCCACGTACTCTTGCCACTGCTTCTGGGCCAACTCAAAGTCGACAGGTCGTCGTTCGATATGGGTGACCAGTCCCTCCGCCAATCTGGTTGACGGACGTCTGACGAAAGCTTTCCTGGTTTCCATGGGCACCTCCCGAACCCGGCGTGGAGCGATTAGCGAGCGTCCTAAGAACGGTTGCGCCGCGGCATGCTCGCGAGCGATCCCAGGGGGTCACTATCGTTCGAAGAGGAATCTCGTGAACAGCTTAGTCGCCGCTGGCATCAGCCAGAACTCGAGCATCGGAACCATCAAGAGCAGCATCGGGAGCGGTGCGAGCAACCACGGCAGAGTATGCAACGCAGGGAACAGGTTTAGGAACGCAGTCAGGACCAGAACCGTCGGCCAGAGCACGACCAATGTGACAACGATCATCTTCCAGCGGGCCGGCCGCGGCGCAGTGGGCGTCGGAGGGGGAAACCACATGTCCAATCCCTGATGGCGCTGACGGTCAGTTCCTCCTTCGATAAGCGGCAGCAGGGTCTCGATCCGCTGCTGGAGTTCGGGAGAGGCGTCCCAGGCCAACAAATGGTCGGTCGACTCCCAGCGCGGCATGAACACCCATTTCGAGTTGAGCGCCGTGGGCTCGTTGAATGCCGCGCCCACGAATCCGGGGAACCTGCTCATTGCCTCCGTGGTTTCGCTGACCCACTGGCGATAGTCGTCTTCGCGGCCGGGCTTGACGGTGCGTGACAAGACAACGGTGACGGGTCCTTCGCTACTGGTCACGGTTCCTCCAGGGATATGCGGCGATTGCTCGCCAAACTAGCGTCTCGGGCGCACTCTTCGCGGCCCCGGACTACAGATCGGGTATTCGGTAGGGTTCACTGGATCGATCGCCCCAGCGAGAGGAGTACCCATGACTGCAGCATCACAACACCCCGTCCTGACTGCACTTTCGGCAGCACTTGGCGACGCGTCCAACCTGCTCCGGGTCCCCGTGGAAGAGATCGCCGTCGATGCCGTGGAGGCGAGGGAGTGGCCCGATTCCTGCCTGGGCCTGCCCGCCGATGGGGAGCTTTGCGCCGATGTTGTGACGCCGGGCTACTTCATCCGGTTCGCCGATGGCTTCAACTATCGAGCCGACCAGCACGGAAACGTGCGGCGTGAGGGCGGCGAACCGACAACCGACACCGAAATCCGGCTCCGGTACAGTGTCTTAGGTGGCATCGGCGGCTGGCACAGCGAGTACGAAACCGACAGTCGGCAGCTGACTGAATCCGAAGAGCGGGAGCTTCGTCGACTGATCACGGCTGCTGACTTCTTCAATGTCAAGAACTTCCCCCCGACTTCGATCGTCAGCGACGGAATCACCAGCCGACTCTGGATCGCCGTCGGACGCCGTGAGCACGAAGTCGTTCGCGGTGACGGAATCAAAGCCGACGACACGGCTGCCATGCTCGAGTTGGCTGCCTGGGCGGCGGATAGGACTCCGCCGTTGTTCCCCCGCCGTCCTGTCTGACTTGCGCAAGATCTGGCGCAGGCAACCCTGCTCTCCCCAGAGTGCTGGCTGGGTCAGTGGTTCAGTTTTCTCACCGCGCGGAAACCCGACTAGCCATCAGCTACTGGCTGTCATGCCGACCGCTGGCCGAAGGCCGGGTAGGCCGCGGCGGCCTTCTCGATGCGACGCTGGTTGAGGCGGTTGCCGGGGAAAGCCGTCGACTCGACGCGCGGCCCACTCGCTCGGCTGGACTTGCGCCAGGTGCCGATGGCGCGCGCCTTCTCGACGATGGTGGCCTTGAACATGCCGTTCCCGCCCGGCACGACCAGGGCCTCGTGGGCCGGATCCAGCGTGGCGGAGCGATCCCGGTAGCCGAGGATCAACTCGTCGAAGCCAGGCAGCAGGAGCAGGGCCTGCGCCTCGGCGCGGTGGGCCGCCAGCTGGTCCGGCAGGTCGGGGGAGTGCAGGTAGGTCGTCTGTGCAATATCGGTAGTCGTGACGGTCCCGGCGGCGCGGGACGCCGCGACCCCGGCGCGGATCTCGCCGACCGGCAGGCCCACCCAGCGGGCGAGGTCAGCGATCGTGCAGGGGCCGTGGCTGCTGACGTACCGGCCGACCAGCTCCGCAAGCGCCTCGTCGCGAGGGAGCCTGCGCTGCTCGGGGAGCCAGTCCCGGCTGAGGACGAACAGCTGCTCCAGTGGACCGGACTCGGCGAGCGGGCCCTGCACGAGCACCTGCCGGATGGCCAGCGCGACGATGAGGTGGTAGCCGCGTCCGGGCACCTCGCCCACCCCCAACGGTTCCCAAGCGGCCAACAGGTCTTGGCGGGAGACCCGGCCGCGCTCGCCGATCAGTGCCGTGGCCAGCTCGGTGGCCTGGGCGATGGTGGCGTCGTCGATGCCGAGCTGCGCGCGCCGGCGAACCATGGACGCCATCATGCGTGTGGCCGTCAGGTCCAGCAGCCAGCCGACATCACCAGCCGCAACCAGATGCAGCGTGCCGCGCTGCGTCCACGATCGCACCACCAACCCCTCGGCCAAGGCCGTGACGACCGCGGTCGGGTCGCGGTCGGCGGTCCGCAGCGCCACCGACTCCAGGGCTCCGCGCAGGTCCTGGCCCTGCAGGCACAGCAGGTGGGAGGCGACGTCAACTGGACGGCGCACCACAGGCCCCGTCAGCCCCAGCGCGAGGATCCTGGCTGCGGCAATGTCGGCGATCGACTTCATCTGCGGCCTCCTTGTTTGTTGACCATTCTGGTTCGTTCTCCAAGTCTGGGACGACAGCCATCCGGGTTGCCCGCCCTGCCGACCCCGATGGATCGACATGGCGGCCCGTTTCGCGGCGATCGCGACCGGGACGCCGCGGCGTCCGCCTATCTGCACCCGCTGGCGACCCAGACCCAGGTTCGGCACATCCTGGGTGCGGCGGTGCACGCCGCCCGTGCCGGTGAGTTGTCGCGTGGCGATGATCCTGTGGTGGCGGAGTACATGCTGGATGCCGCTGCGCGGCGGATGTCGCTGACCGTGCGCGAGGTCCTCGCCCGCTACCCGCGGGCGCCCCGGGGACGCACCCGAGTCGCGAGTGCGCCTGCCAGCGTCTGGCAATTGCCCGAACGGCCGCCTGGAATCGGAATGGGTGCAGTTAGGGCGGCAGACCAGCACTTTGTGCACCCACTCCGGCCCACGAGCGGTTGGCGGCGACTGCTCAGGCCGGTCTTGGCGAAGATGGACTTCAGGTGATCCTGGATCGTGTAGGTCGCCAAATGCAGTTCAGCAGCGATTGACGCGGTATCCAGGCCTCGCGCCACCCTTCGGACGACGTCTGCCTCGCGGGGGGGGAGGCCGAAGGCCCGCACACAAAGGTCGAGACGCTCATCGGCCCAGGATCCAGGCGAATCCGGCGCTGGTCGTGGCCAGGGCCGGGAACCCGAGTTGCTCCAACGCCCGGGCGCTGCCGACGTCCCAGGGGTTCGCCATGACGAAACAGCCAGACTCGTGCATTCGGCGGAAGGTACCCACGCGGTCGGCGAAGATCATCTTCAATCCTCCTACCCGCCGGTCAGCAATGGTGACTTCCTGCAGTCGCCGGTCGGAGCAGCGAACCCCATGGTTCTTAACAAGGCGCTCAAGCGTTACGTGGATTGAGCCGCAGCGCCAGGCCGGCCCGGCGAGCCAGAATCGGTGAGATACTGGAAAAGCGACGGCGCCGTCGCGCAGCCCCCGAACGAAGGAGTTTCCGTGGGTGACTACACCACTCGATTCAACGTAAGAGGTAAGAAGGCCATCGTCACCGGCGGTTCGCGTGGTATTGGCCAAGAAAGCGCCCGGGTACTGGCCGAAGCTGGCGCCGAGGTAGCGCTCGTCGGGCGAGACAAGGAAGCCCTCGCGGAGAGCGAGGCGCTGGTCAAGGCTACCGGCCAGACCGTGCACGCCATCCCCGGCGATCTGCGTACGGCGGCGGGGGCTCGCCAGGCCGCGAAAGACGCCCTCGCGGCGCTCGGAGGCAAGGCGGACATCCTGGTCAACTGCGCTGGGGTGGCCCGCATTGAGCCGCTCACCGAGCTCAGCCAGGAAGACTGGGACGAGACCATCGCGGTCAACCTGACTGCTCCATTCGCGTTCACTCAAGAGGTCGTCGGCCCGATGATCGAGCAGAAGGCCGGCAAGATCGTCAACGTCTCGTCGCAGGCCGGCTCGGTCGCCATCGACGGCCACGGCGCCTATTGCGCGTCCAAGGGTGGGCTCAATCTGCTCACCAAGGTGATGGCGGCCGAATGGGGCCCATACAACATCCAGGTCAACGCGGTCGGCCCGACCGTGATCCTTACCAAGCTCGGCGCCGAGGTGTGGGGTCCGCCCGAGAAGGCCGGCCCGATGCTCGCCAAGATTCCGCTGGGCCGGTTCGGCCAGCCGATCGAAGTCGCCGACTTGGTGCTGTTCCTGTCGTGTGCGGCATCCGACCTGATCACAGGCGACGTCATCCTGATCGACGGCGGCTACACGTCGGTCTGATTGCTCACCCACCGGACCGTGCGGCACCTCTGTCTGCACGGTCCAGCAAGGGAGTTTGCTCGGCCAGTTGCAGGCGGGGCAGGTACTTCTCAACCCGGCACTAAACGGATCAGTGCTGGTCAGCCACACTGAAGTAGCTGTCACGGTACGTCGCGGCCATCCGCGGGCCGATGACGCCTGCCGAGTCGTGAGCCCACAGGGGATCGAACCCTGGACCCCACCACCCGCACCTACACTGTGGTCTTCGCCGCGGAACCCGACGGGGCATCGTTGGTCGACCAGGACCAGGTAGATGTGTGGGTCGCTGACTGGGGTCAATGGCTCGCGAATCTGGGCGACGAGCCGGGCGTGGAGGCCGCCGCGGTGACCATCGAAACCGCACCCGACACCGGGCACCGGCTGACCCGGCAGGTCCACCAAACGATCGACCCCGACGCGCCTGCCTTCGCCCGCCGGGTGATGGCGGATATCGTCGACAGCTATCCGGTCGGACGGTTGGTGCGTGACGTCGACCACGGGAGGCAAGCTACGACACTCTCGACGACCGACCCTCCAGCACGATCGGGCCACCCCGACCAGGCTGGGGCGAACGGGTCTCGCGCTGGGCTCAGAGCTTCTCGAGGATCTGCGGCGGCACATCGGAACGTTGGATCACGGTCTCATTCAGGACTATCTGGGCCGACGCGCTGACCCGCAGATACGTGCCGGGCTGATACAGCCCGTCGAGTGTCGTCGAACGCTTGTCGAACTCAAGGACCCGGCGGTTCAGGTCGGTGTCGAACCCGACGAGCTTGTACGCGTAGCCCTTGTCGACGGGATTCCCGCTGGAGTCGAGCAGGTCGGTCACGGCGACCGGCTCGTCCAGGGGCACCACGGTGTAGTAGTCCTGCCCGATGTAGCGGCTGTCGTAGTACTGCTTGGCCCAGACCACGCCTGCCAACACCAGCAACGCGATCACGATTACAGCAACGATCACCGACTGCTTCTTCATTGGTCCATCCATTCGTCCTTGGGTCAGAAATCCAACTCAGTGCGGTCGAAGAGATACCGGGTCAGCAACACCGGCAGGAGCAGGTAGCCGGCCACCAGCGTGAAACCCAGGAAGCTCCCCGGATCACCGGTCGCCCAGGCATGGCCGAGCTCGCTGGTCAGGTTGCGCGGCAGGAATCGCGACAGGTCGCCGACGGCGTCGACGACCGCATCCTGACTGAGGACCAACCCGAGAATCACCTCGAACACCCCCGACGCCAGCAGGGCGAACACGGTGGTGGACGCGGTCGTCTCCTGCCGTGCGAACGCCACACAGCCAGCTATCAAGCCGTAGATCAAGAGCTGGAGGGTCGCGGCGAGCGTCACCCCGAGAAGTCCCGCAAGCGGCGCCGGTCCCGGATCGAGGCCGAGCACCGCGTCCCAGGCCGCACACAGTACGAACAGCAGCCCGAGTCCGAGCACCGTTAGCGTCAGGAGTTCGACCGTCTTCACGCCGACGACTCCCCGGCGAGACACGCCACGCCCGATCGCCACCTTCATCGCTCCCGCTCGGACGTCGTGGCTGTACACGAAGCCGATCAAGCTCAGCCCCGCAACCAGCGGTAGCAACGAGCCGAACACCGCCAACACGCTGGCGTAGGTCTCCGGGGTGAACGCTGGGCCACTGATCAGGTAGGTCGCACCGAGATAGAGCGCCAGTGCGATTGCGAACCCGGTCCACAAGGGTAGATACCTCGGCATCCGGTACGCATCGGCCCACAGATAGTCACGCATGCCGTTCCGCCCCGCCGGTCAGGGAGAAGTAGAAGTCCTCCAAACTCATCCGGGCCACGTGCAACTCGTGCAACTCCAATCCACCGTTTACCAGCGTCCGCGCAACCGCTGCCGGGTCCACCCCCGAGCTCAGGGGGATGGTGATGCCGGTCCCATTGGGGGTCAGGCTCGCCGTGGTCACCTGCAACTGCGCCGCGAGCAGCCGTCGAGCTGCGTCCGGATCGTCGGTGCCTACCGTGAGGTTTCCGACACCCGTCGCGTCGGAGAGCTCTGCCGCAGACATTTCCGCTACTAGACGGCCCTCGTCGATGAAGCCGAAGTGGGTGGCGACCAGGGCCAGCTCGCTCAGGATGTGTGACGACACCAGGAAGGTGGTCCCTTGGTCGCGGTTGAGTTCGGCTATCAACTCACGGATCTCGACGATGCCCTGCGGGTCCAGGCCGTTGATGGGCTCGTCCAGGATGACCGTGCGGGGACGGCCGAGCAACGCGTTCGCGATCCCCAGGCGCTGCTTCATCCCCATCGAGTACTTGCGGAACGGCGCGTCGACACCAGCCAGACCGACCAGCTCCAGGACGCGAGGCACCTCGTTCTGGTCGGCCACGCCCTTCAGACGCCGGAAGTACTCCAGGTTCTCTCGCGCGCTGTACCCGGCGAAGAAGCTCTGCCCGACCAGGTAGCCAAGTGTCGCGCGTTGGGTGCGCAGGGACTTCGCAGTGGTGGCTCCGTTGATCAGCAGCCGTCCGCCGGTGAGATCGGACAGACCCAGGATCAGCTTCATGATCGTGGTCTTGCCGGCGCCGTTGCGCCCGATCAATCCGTACACGTCCCCCTGCGCGACGGACATGCTCACCTCACGCAAGGCTGGCTTGTCCCCGTAGCGTTTACTCACCGTGTCCAGCCGGATGACGGGAACCTCCGTGACATTGTCCGGCAGCGGTGCCGTACCGGCCTGGTCGGGTTGCACATCCATGCTCGGGGTTCGTCCTCTCGGAACGGAAACGCCGCTCGGTGCGCGGCATTACGGCACGATAGCAGAGGGGCTTGCCGTGGGCGGGGGTCGTCGGAGTGCACGACCTTGTCCCGGCCTCAGCCGAGCAGCAGCTGCACCAGCGCGCCGACGCCCAGCGCCAACGCCGTCGCGACCCCCACGTGCAGCAGGGGGTTGCGGGCCAGGACACCGACGAACTCGCGCAGCACGGCGGAGGGGAAGTAGTAGCGGGCGGTGGGGGCCCCTACCACCTGCGCCGACACCCCCTGCTCGCGGGCAACGATCCCGGCCCGAAAGGCGTGGTAGTCGTTGGTTGCCACCACCATCGAGGTGCCGAGCCCGAGCCTCTGCAGCAGCGCCTTCGACAAGGTCAGGTTTTCTTGCGTGCTGTGCGACGCCGTCTCGCGCAACACGCGCGCCTGCGGAACCCCGCGCGCGAGGGCGTAGTCGGCCATCGCGTCCCCCTCCGCCACGGTTTCGTCTGGTCCGCGGCCGCCCGAACACACCAGCACGGTGGCGGCGTCCGGATCCGCCTGCCAGGACGCGCGCAGCACCTCGATCCCGCGGTCGATCCGGCCTGCCAGCAGGGGTGGCACTCGGTCGTCGAAGACCCGGGAGCCCAGTACGACGACAGCGTCGACCGGCAGATCCGGCGGGCGCCGGGCATACCACTGCCCGTAGAGCAGGAAGGCGACGAACAGGAACCCCAGGTACCCCGTCACTGCCACCAGCGCGAGTGTCACCGACATGAGCCAGGTGATCCCGCCAGCCAGGGCCACCCCCAACAGCACCACGAGCCCGATCAGGCCGACCGCCGCGCCCAGCGGAAGGACGGAGGCGGCGCTGAGGCCTTCCCGGCGGACCGTGATCACGCCCGTCGCCACCAGGAATGGCAGCAGCGCCAGCGTTGCCGCCACGAGCGCCAATGCGCCGAGTAGGCCGAACGCCAATCCGACGGCCGGTACCAGAGTGCCGACGGCGGTCAGTGCGGTGATGGCGAGGTACAACGCAGTGAGCAAGAACACGACCGCCCGGGCCAGGCTCCGCGGGTCGGCCGCCCGGGCACGGCTGGCCACCACGGACGGGTCGCGGGCGTCGGCCACTGTCAGCCCGGACGCATACCCGGAGAGGCCGCGCGGGTGCACGGCAACGACCACGATGACGGAGACGACCAGCCACGCAGTCGCCACCCAGGACAGCGCCGGGCGTCCGGTGATGGCACTCAGCGACAACAAGACGAAATAGCCGCCGGAACCGCACGCCCAGCGGATCAGCATCGCCGCCCGCCGGGGCGGGTTCTGGTCGGCCACCCGAACCGGCCGCACGAAAGTCGTCAGCTGCCCCGGTGTCACCCCGCCCCCGAACCAGGGCACACCCAGCAGCACCACGACAGCGACGGCGAGGGTGACCCAGGCGTACAACGCGGTGTAGGGGACGTCATCGCCGAACCAGCGGCCATCCCGGGCGGCCAGCGCCAGCGGGAGGTAAATCGCGAAGGAGACGACGATCACGGAGACGTAGTCGACGGCCATGCCGAGGACGCGCCTGCCGCGCCCCACCACGCGGGGCCGATCCTGCGGCAGTACCTGCTGGCCGGGCACCAGGCGCAGCACCGGCGCGAAGGCCACGCCGACGGCGGCACCGACAGTGTTGGTGAGGAGGTCGTCGACGTCGAAGGTCCGGTAGGCGCACGGGTACAGTCCCCAGATTCCGGTCAGCTGGGTGAGCTCGACCAGCAGCGAGGTGGCTGCTCCCGCAGCGACGACCCACACTGGCCGCAGCGACGGCACCAGGTGCCGAACCAGCATGCCGAACGGGATGAACAGGCACACGTTCAGCACCAGTTGCCACATGGCAGGGTCGCGCCAGCCGTTTGCAGCCAGGTCGATGTCGGACAGCGACGCGAACGGCACCAGCTGGGGCGCGGGGCCGCCGTCCACGCAGGCCAGCTCGGCCGCGTCGGGCAGGGGCAGAATGGTGTAGGTCCAAACCGCCATGAAGTAGACGACCGCGCCCGCAGCGATGAGTGCGTGCCCATAGCCGAGGGTTCCGCGCCGCCGGTACGTCCACACCACGTACGGGATCAGCAGTACCGGCAACAGGAACGCACCCGCGAACACTGCCAGCACCGCCGACACACTGAAGCCGCTCACGCCAGCATCCTAGCCTCGTGACTTCGTGCGCCCAGCAGACGGGAGGTCATCGTGGGTAGGTGATCTGTTGTTGTCAGCTTGTCGTCGCCTGCCGGTGTGTGTCCGGTCAGGGTAGCCGCCAGGGGGCCCGGCAGCAGGCTGGCGGCGTCGGGGGGAGACGCC
This sequence comes from Brooklawnia sp., assembly GCA_012517115.1. Classification (GTDB taxonomy): domain Bacteria; phylum Actinomycetota; class Actinomycetes; order Propionibacteriales; family Propionibacteriaceae; genus Brooklawnia. The sequence goes on from JAAYVP010000382.1 coordinate 12,048, forward strand.
CGGCGTCAGAGCCCAGCGTCAGAAGCCCGTCAGGGGGAGCGACTGAGCGGTCCCTAGCATGACGCGAAGCCTGCGGCGCCGTTATTGGTGACAGGGAGTGCCGAGCCCCTGGAATCAGGGTGAAGGTCATGGAAGCGGTGCTGGTCCTGGGGCGCACCGTCGAGGACTTCCCGGCGTATGCGGCGCGGAGCGTTCAGATGGTGGTGGCGGGAACTGGGGTGGCCCTTCCCGGCACGACGGGCTGCGGTGTGTCGTCGGAAGCTTCGTGCTCTATAACCGGTGGTCCTGGGAAGTGGGTGCGTGCCGGGTGGGCGTCACCCGGCCGGGGAACGCCCATCTGAAGGGAGCCCTCGGGATCGCAGCCATGGCCGCCATCCGGGCCAACGGCTCGTTCTTCCAAGACCGCTACCGACGACTCGCAGCACGACGAGGCAACAGCCGTGCCTTGGTCGCGATCGAGCACTCCATGCTCACCGCGACCAGGCACATACTCACCTACCGCCAGCCCTACCACGAACACCGGCCAGCAGCCGCATAACCCAGCCCCCACAGGAACCGGCAAGACGAGCCCGGCCGGTCGCATCTCCATGCCCACTCACCGACGCATCTTCGTGTCAGGTACGGCCTCCTCATTCGCGGGGAGTCCATGTGAGTGTCGTCGGGCCATTGACGACCATTGCGACGCGCAGGGTAATGCTGCTATCAGTCGCTCAGCCCTGCAATGCCAAGCCACTTGGTCTGTTCGTATTTACTTCAAATCGACTTCGGCAGGTGCTTTATGGGTCAGCCCGTCCCCGAGGAGAACGAGATTCGTGGCCTGGTGGAGGCGCGGCTGCTCCGGTCTGTCGACCTGGTCGATCTCCGCTTTGAGGCGATCGGTTGCCTCTTGGAACACACTGATGCCGGGACCGAATTGGTCGCCGGTCCAGACAGCCTCCTAATCGTCCACTTCCCGCCGCAGCATCTCGGCGAGCAGGTGTGGCAGACCAATCCGGGGCCGCCACCCCCGCCGCCCGGTGCATCGAGGCACGTCGCGTCCGGCCCTTCCCGCCTGGTGTATGAGGTGTCTGAGGGCACCCGAATCCGCTACACGCTCGCCGACCTGCTTGCCGCACTGCCAACCCTGCCCCTGCGGGTGGCGGACATCGCCACCCCCGCAGGGGAGAGCACGGACGCTGGCGGGCCGCGCCCGCCGACGGATTTCGAGACCGCGATCGAGGCCCCCTATCACCTGGTCGTCTCCCCCAGCCATCGGGGGGCGTTCGTCCACACGGCCACGTCCCGGGGGCCGGCGAGCCGGTCCGAGCTGTGGCGCACCCGCCTCAGCGTGCGCGCGGCCAACGGGATGCTGGACGAGGCCGACACTGGCCAGCGCGTCGTGCGCGCACTGTGGAACCGGGACAGCGAGCAGCCGCCACCCGACTTCTACCAGCCGCTCATGACGTCTCACCGGGACGCGATCGTCAAGCAGACCAATGGCGGCGACCCCGCCAACGCCAGCACGCCGCTCATGGAAATCGAGGCTGCTGGACTCTGGTGGGGCATCTGCCCGTGGTGGCAAGATAGTGCGGTAGCCGGAGTCCTGCCAGCGCCGAGTCGGCGACTGATGGCATCCGGCCCGATTATGCGAATTGCTCGTGTCCCACGGGCACGCCTTGTTCCCCGTTGCTCGTTGGACTTCGGTTGTTGCTCACCAGGAGTTCAGCGACTGCAGCCAATTGAATTGCGTGGATCAACGAGAGGCAGGTCGGATCATGGGAATCCAGATCAGCGCGAGTGTCGGTCGCAATGCCACCAATGCCCCCGTCGATGTGGTGGCGATCGGCGGGGGGTTGGTGGCCATCGGTGTTGACAACGGGGGCGTTTTCGCGCCACCGCTGTCTCTCGACGGATTGGGTCAGGCGATCATGCAGTTCCAGTCCGTCCAAGGGCTGATGCAGAATCCGGATGGCCGCATCGACCCGAACGGCAACTCCCTGAGACGCCTGAACGCGATCCTGTTCCCCGACGAAGTTGGCATATCACCCCTTACCGCGGACGGATTGGTAACGGCCGTGAGCGGCCTCCACTGGGCGCCAGACGAAGCCTCGATCGTGACCGACTTGGTGTTCTCGTGGGTCGGGGTTGAGGGAAGTGGCAAGATCCACTACTTCCAATTGGCGGAGCAGACCGTCCCACGATGGTTCGGGGTGCTGGTGCCGGACGGCACCACCTCATTCGACCGCGTCCACATCTTCTTCCATCCGACGCCAGCCCAGGCTGGGCACCAGGACGCGAACTATCACGGCCTCGGGTCGTTCAAGGACATCTTCCACTATCTTTCGGAGCCGATGGGGTCGCAGTTCTGCGGTGCGGGAACGGGACGCGTCCTGGTGATGCCCCTCATGACGCAGGCCGCCACCGCTGACTGCGGCACCTTCCCGCAGCGTTGGGTCAACTACGTCGGGTGCATCCTCGGGCGGCTCGCAACCGGCCTGCCCTCTGGTGCTGGGTTCCAGCGTGTCAGCAGTGTCGTGGTGTCCAGCTTCAGCTCCGGGATCGTCTACTCACACACGTTCCGCGCCCGGGCGAACTTGGGCAGCAGACTCGCCGGGGTGATCGATTTCGACGGCATGATCTCATCCAACAGTGCGCTGTCTACCAGCCTGACGGGTCCCGCGGGCCGGGTCGTCAAGGCCCAGCAGTCGGCCGCGTCGGAGTCCGCCCTGCCCAGCCTGGCTGCGCAGAACATCTTCCCACTCCGACGTGAGCGTTGGGGCGGCCCGTGGGCCGGTGCGTTCGACCCCAATCCCCACACTGCACTGCTGCAGATCCACGGTCAGATCCCCCAGACGATGATGCGCCTGGCGGCCCGTCGGTTGGGTTGAGCCGTCCCACCGAATCGCTTTGCGAGAATCACCGGTTCCCGGGATGACGGCACGGACGCGAGTGTCGTCCTGCTCAATCACCAGCAGTGAAGCGTCGGCGGCGGAAGAGCGCGATCCCGAACACCAGCCCCGCGACCGCGGCAACGGCGAGCGCCGCCACCACGACCTGCGGCATTAGGCGGACGGCTGGGTTATGCGCCCTGCTGTGGCTTCTGGGCTGGTGGCGGGGCGAGTGGCGGGTGATTCCGTCCGCATAATCCTGACGCGGCCGGCGTCACCGTCCCAGCGACTCGAGCCAGCCGATCAGTGAGGTGGACGGTGTCTGCGTCGGCGAAGAATCCCTGCATCTGTTCGATCCGCATCAGATGGAGAGGTGATTCTCATGGGAGAAGCGAGTGTCAGGGTGGCCGTCGGGCATGTTACGGCGGTGTTGCGTGAGGCCGGGCGGGCCGAGCCGACGATCCGGCGGTATCGGGTCGTGCTGGACGGGTTCGCGGCGTTTCTGATCGGGCGTGGTCTGGACACGGCGAGCGACCAGGTGTGTGTTGATTTCATCGTCAACCAGACAGGGGTCAGGTTGACGTCGCTGCGAGAGCCGGCCAAGGGCAGGGATGTTCAGGCGGTGCGTCGGCCGGTGGTGTTGATGGCGGACGCGCTGGTCGGCAGGCCGGTCGACATCGAGCGAACGGTGATCCCCGCCAAAGACGGGTGTCCGGCACGGTTCCGCCCGCTGCGGGACGACTACCTGGCCTCATGCCGCCGGCGCGACAACGCGGAGGCGACGGTGGCCACCAAGGGCCAGGCTGCCAGCCGGTTCCTGGCCTACCTGGACGAGATGGGTGTCGACCTGGCAGCGCTGGATGTCCGGGACTTGTCGGGCTTTTTCGTGCGGCAACGTCACCTGCGACGCAAGACAGTCGCAACCATGAGGTCGTGACCCTGACGGGTCGATCACCAAGGAAGCCGTCGACGGGTTCCTCTACGGCCGTCACCTGCGCTCATCCACCATCCGCCGCAACGAGATCGTGCTGCGCCTGCTCGCTGGCCACGCGCAGGCGTTCGGGTGGGCCGCGTACTCGCCAGCCGCGGCGACCAGGGTCAGGTGGAGGTCGTGGTTCAACTCATCGGGGGGTGCTCCGCCGAAGACGTCCTCGAAGGCGGCCTCGAACGGCTGAGAGAGGTGCCGGTTGGCGATGTCGATGACGTCCTCGCGGGACAGGGTCGACACCCATGAGCCGTAGTCGAGCACCTGGGCCACGACGTCGCGCGGGGTCTTGTCGCGCTTGAGTTCCAGCAGGTGGAGGCTGCCCTCAGCGTCAATCGCCAGCAGGTCGAGTCGCGGCCCGAACGGCGTGATCACCTCGCTGCCGATCACCAACAACCGTTCGCCCAAGAGCGACGGGTCGCGCTTCAGTAACTCGTGGAGATCCTTCTCCGCTGGCAACGCGGACGCGGTCAGCGCTCGCGGTTCGGCATCGTCGATGCGCCACATCCTCATCTCAACCGGCATAAGTCACAGCCTCCCATTTAACGCGCGGGCTTGCAGAGATGCGAAGAGTTCGTTGTCGGCGGCAAGTGCTGCGGTAGCGGAGGTGCGAGCGGCGGCCACTCGACGGGCGCTCCGCGAACTCTCGCTGGAGGTGGATGTGTGACAGGGGTGCGGGTATCGCCTTGATTGAAGCGTCGCTCGGCCCAGCGGAACTCGTTGCCGACGACATTGTCGAGACCGAGAACGGCGATGCCCTCATCGACAAACTCGTTATGCAATAGCTGGCTTCCGAACGGGTCCGTTCGAATCTGCATGGCGATCTCTTCGACCTTGCCGTCGAGGGCTCAGAGGCAAACATCTCTTGGAAGATCGATTCGGTGAGCG
>JAAYVP010000383.1 GCA_012517115.1 Brooklawnia sp.
CGGCGCACACTTCGAGGCCACGGGGCATCCGCGTGGCATCACCTCGCTGCACTGCATCAACTCCGGCGACATGTCAGACGGGCTGGACGGCTCGAACCACCTGGCCAAGCCCGGCCTGCTGAAGCGCATCATCGGGGGCTCTTACCCGGCCGGGCCCTCGTCCATGCCGAAGCCCCCGGTGCGCCAGCTTCTTGAAACTGACCAGATCGAGGCGTACATGATCCCGTCCGGGCTGATGTACCAGATGCACCGCGCCGCGGCCGCCAAGCAGCCGGGCGTGCTCAGCGACGTGGGTATCGGCAGCTACCTCGATCCGCGGGTGGAGGGCGGCCGAATGAACGCAGTCAGCCCCGAACTGGTCCGACTGCTGGAAGTCGACGGCCGGCAATGGCTGTTCCTGCCCGCCATCGATGTGGACGTGGCCATCATCCGGGCCACCACCGCCGACCCCTACGGCAACCTGACCTTCGAGGAGGAGGCCACCGCCCTGGGCGCCCTCGACGTCGCCTACGCCGCGCATAACCACGGCGGCCTCGTCATCGCGCAAGTCAAGCGCACGACACAGACCAAACACCCGGCCCGCCAGGTCGAGATCCCCGGCGTCCTAGTGGACGCGATCGTGGTCGATCCCGAGCAGCGTCAAGTCGCCGGCATCGACTACGACCCGGCCATCGCCGGCACCGAACTGAAGTCGCTGGACGAGATCGACATGGTCGAGTTCGGTATCCAGAAGGTGATCGCTCGGCGGGCAGCCCTCGAACTCGCCCACTACGACATCGCGAACCTCGGCTTTGGGATCTCGGCAAACGTGCCCCGGATCCTGCTGGAGGAGGGGCTGGATGGCGAAGTCACCTGGGTGATCGAGCAGGGTCCGGTGGGCGGCTTCCCGGTCACCGGCAAGCCGTTCGGCGCGGCCTACAACCCGGACGCGATCGTGCGCTCCTCCGACCAGTTCACCTTGCTGCAGGGCGGCGGCATCGACATCGCGCTGCTCAGCTTCATGGAGGTGAACGGCGACGGTGACGTTAACGTCTCGCTGATGCCGTCGGCCACCCACGTCACCGCCGGCGTCGGTGGCTTCGCCGACATCACCGCGCACGCCAGACACCTGGTCTTCTCCGGACAGTTCACCGCAGGCCGCAAAGAAGTCAAGCTCGGCGACGGTCGCCTGGAGATCATCCAGGACGGCAAGATCTCGAAGTTCGTACCCCAGATCGCCCAAATCACCTGGTCGGGACGGGTGGGCAGCGAGCGCGGCCAGCAGGTGCGGTACGTCACCGAACGCTGCGTACTGGAGATGCGGGCAGGTGGCCCGACCGTGATCGAGATCGCCCCCGGCGTCGACCTGCAGCGTGATGTCCTCGACAAAGCCGGCATCCCACTGGCGGTGGCCAACGATCTACGGCTGATGGACGCCCGGATCTTCACCGATGCCCCGATGGGCCTGACGCTCAAGGCGCCCCGCAAGCCACTGATCAAGCCCTGAGCACGGCCACTTCCGGAGGGCTGGCGGCCCCGGGGCTGCCCGGGCGGGCGACCATCCGAACCGCGCCGCCGAGTTCACCGAGTTCACCGGGCTGGATCCGGCGGAAGATGATGGCCTCGTAGTCACCGCCCTCATATATCAACCCCAACGCGCCATCGGCCAGCGGCTGGACAGCCGAGTAGCCAGCCGCGCCGGCGTCGGCCAGCACGGGGGCCGACCAGGTGCGTCCCTCATCGGCGGACCAGCGCAGCGCCAGGCGACGCCGCCGAGTCGGGTCGTCCAGCAGCGAAGCGACCAGCAGCCCGCCCCAACGGCACAGTCCCCCGTTGCAGCCCGGTTCGACCAGCGCTTCATGCGGCTGCGGGTCAGTGAACCGGACGCCGCCGTCAAGCAGCAGCGCCTGCCGCCGCCTGGGTGTGGCCCGGGCGTGCATCAGGATCGACCCATCGGACAGGCCGACCAGTTTGTTCTCGTCACAGTCCGGGCCAACCCGCTCACCCAGCGACCAGTCATCGCCGTCGTCAGACCAGGCGGGCACCGCCCAATGCGCACCGGTGGCATCGCGGGCCACAAACGGCTGATACAGCCTGCCCTTGAGCCGGCCGCGGGCCATCAAGATCCCGTTGCCGGACGCGGCGAACATGCCGCCCGCCCATTCAGGCCGCAACCCCGACATCTCGCGATGCGTCCAGGTCAGGCCGCCGTCGTTTGATCGGGACAACCACAGGCCCAACCCCGCCCCGCCTGGCTTCGCGGAGAAGAACGACTCGCCATCACTGGAGACGTGCCAGCAGTACAGGTCACCCTTGGTGTCGACCAGCAGGGAGGCATCCCCGAAACCCCGCACGCCCTCGTGCTGGCGCAGCACCCGAACCGGCGACCAGGTCCGGCCGCCATCGTCGGAATGGCGCAGCACCAGGTCGAACGGCCCGGGCAGGTCACGCCAATCGGCCCGCACGTCCCAGGCGGCGACGATCCGTCCTGGCGCATCGGGCCGGGTGGCGGGCAGCACCGCCAGCGCGGGGATTCGGTAGCACGGCCGATCGAATGCTGCCCCGGGCGACGGCTCACCGGCCCGGGCCAGCACCACCTCGCTGGTCAAGATCTGGCGTCCGCGACGGCCTTGGCGAACCAGCCGGTGATCGTGGTCGGGTGGGTGATAGCGGTGCCGACGACCACGCAATGTGCGCCCCGCCGCATCGCCTCGGCGGCGTCGGCGGGCGAGTGGATGCGTCCTTCGACCACCACCGGACGCTTGCCCAGCGCGACGATCTGGTCAACGACCTCCCAGTCGGGCCCAGGAGTCTTGGGGCGTTCACCGCTGTATCCGGCAAGGGTGGTACCCAGCAGGTCGGCCCCGGCCTCGTCGGCGGCGATCGCATCGCCCACCGACCCGCAGTCGGCCATCACCAGCACGTCGGGATACTGCTCCCGCAGTCCAGCGATGGTCTGGGCCAAGGTCAGGCCGTCAGGACGCGGCCGGCGGGTACCGTCCAGCGCCACCACCTCACAGCCGGTCGCGGCAACCTCAAGGCAGTCGGCGAGTGTGGGGGTGATGAAGACTCCCTCCTTGCCGATCTTCACCAGCCCGATCAAAGGCACCTGGAGCACGGCGCGCATCATCCGTAGGTCCTCCAGCCCCTTGCCACGAATGCCAGCCGCGCCACCCGCGACAGCGGCCTGCGCGATCTGGGTCATCGTCCGTGGGTCAAGCATCGGCTCGCCCGGGTAGGCCTGGCAAGAGACCACCAGTTGGCCGGCCAGTGCTTCGATTACGTCGTTCATCAGCTTCTCCTCATCTCTCCTGGTCGGCGACCAAGCCGGCCAGCTACGCGGCAGTTGCCACTCCAGCAAGGCGGAACGTATCCAGCCCAGCGCCCAGCAGCGCGGCATTGTTTCGTTGGGTAGCACGCTTCACCGGTACGTCGCGCAGAATCGACGGCAGCCCGGCGCGCAGTTCGTCGCTCAGCCCGGTCCACCAGGACGTCTTCATGGTGGGGACGCCCCCGCCGAGAACCACGACCTCGGGATCGAGGGCCAGCACCAGCCAGCCGAGCACCCGGCCGACGCGTCGTCCCAGTCCGTGGAGTGCCCGGTCGGCGAGCTGGTCGCCGGCTTTCGCCAACTCAGTTACGTCCTGGCCGCGTCGCACTTCGGCGCCGCCGCCCAACTGACGGTAGACCTGGGCGATCGCCGGACCGGCGGCATTGGCCTCGAAGACTGCCGGCGCCCCGCCATCGTCTTGCTCAGGTAGCCCGTCGTCGAACCGGACCCGCAGGCTGCCGACCTCGCCGGCCATGTGGTGGGCGCCGCGCCACACCCGGCCATCCAGGCAGAAGGCGCCGCCGATGCCGGTGCCGACGGCCAGCATCAGCATGGACGCCGCCCCTGCCCCAGCGCCACGCCAGTTCTCGCCGACGGCGTGGGCGTCCACGTCGTTCTGTACCTGGATCGGCAGGTCGGTTGCCCAGTCGAGCCGACGGCGCAAGCCACTGACCACGTCGGTGCCTAGCCAGCCGGTGACGGTCTCGGTGGCCGAGACGATGACGCCGCGTTGGGTGTCCACCGCCCCAGCCGTGCCGACGCCGATGCCGACCAACCGGTCGTCACCCAGCAGTGCGTACTGCTGGCTGATAGCCACGGCCATAGCGTCCAACATCGCCTCGCCGCCCTCGTGGGCCGGGGTGGGCACCTTCACCTTCTCGGTGACCAGGTTGCCAGCCGCATCGACCAGGGCGGCAGCGGTCTTCGTGCCGCCCAGGTCGACGGAGATCACAATCTCACGCATTGCAGGCTCAACTCAGCAGGTCGACCTCGGCCAGGATCGCGCGAATGGCGTCCCGGTCGGCGTCGCTGAGCGGGGCGATCGGGGCAGGCATAGTGGCCGAGTCGATGACGCCCAGCAACTCGAGGGCCATCTTGAACCCGCCGATACCGCCGGCATCGCCCGAGCGGCCCTGCGGCACGAAGGCGATCTCCATCAGCTTATTGAGCCGGTTCTGTTCGACCAACGCAGTCGTCCAATCGGCCGCCTGAACCGCCTGCCACAAGCGCAGGTAGCCGGCGGGGTCGACATTGCCGAGACCCGGCACCAGGCCGTCAGCGCCCGCCATGCCCATGGCGTCACACATCACCTCGTGGCCGGAGAGCAGGTCGATTGGGTGACCGGCAGCCCGGTTGGCCGCCGCCAGCCGCCGGAAGCCGACGTCGTCACCGGACGAATCCTTGACTGCGACGATGGTGCCCTCGGCAGCCAACTGCATGACCAGATCGTTGCTGAGCTTGGTCTTCACCCGCACCGGCACGTCGTAGGCGATCACCGGCACGTCGACTGCGGCGGCCACCATCCGGAAATGGTCGGCAATCTCGGCGGTGTCGTTGAGCGCGTAGAGGGGCGCGGTCACCACGACGGCAGCCACCCCGGCGTCCGCGGCCCGGCGGGCCTGCTCGATCACCCGGCGGGCGGTGAAGTCGGCCACCCCGGCGACCACCGGGACTCGGCCGGCCACCCGGGCAACCGAGCGCCGGATCACTTCGTCACGCTCGGCGTCGGTGAGGTACGCGACCTGACCGGACGACCCCATCGCGAAGATGCCGTCCACCCCTGCATTGAGCAGATGGTCCAGCAGTCGGTCGAGGCTGTCGTAGTCGACCTGACCGTCGGGCTGCATAGGGGTCACGATCGGCGGGACGATGCCCTGTAGAACACTCATTACTTGGTCTCCTGAACGGTTGCGAAGTGGTTGAAGGAAGAAGGTTGGTTGGCGGGAAGGTGGTTGGTTCACACCAGTGACGGCACCGCGCCCAACAGGGTGCGGGTATAGGGATGCTGCGGGTTGTTGAACAGCTCGTCAGCCGGGCCGGTCTCGACGATCTTGCCAGCGTTCATCACGGCCATCCGATCCGAGACGTAGCGCACCGTCATGATGTCGTGGCTGATGAAGACCATGCCCAGGCCGAGTTGGTCCTTCAGGTCGGTGAGCAGGTTCAGCACCTGAGCACGCACTGAGACATCGAGGGCTGAGGTCGGTTCGTCGGCAATCACGATGTCCGGCTCCAGGGCGAGCGCCCGTGCGATCGCGACGCGCTGTCGCTGACCGCCGGAAATCTGCCTCGGCAGCACGTCCAGCGCCGAGAGCGGCAGGCCCACCAGCTGCAGCAGCTTGCGGACGCGGTCCTCCCGCTCTTCGGGGGTGCCGATGCCGTGCACCTTCAGCGGGTCGAGCAGCTGCTCCCGGACGATCATCCGCGGGTTCAATGCGGTCGCCGGATCCTGGAAGACCACGGAGACCGAGCGTCCCAACTCGCGCCGGGCCCGTTCGTTGTACTTCAACGGGGCGCCGCGGAAGAGCACCTCGCCGCTGGTGGGCCGCTGCAGGCCGACCAGCACCCGGGCCAACGTTGACTTGCCGCAACCGGATTCACCGACGATACCGACGGTCTCGCCGCGGGTGACGGTGAAGTCGACACCGTCGACCGCACGCACCTCGCCCTGCTTGAACAGCCCGCCGGTGCGGGTCTTGTGGGTGACGTGGACGTCGCGCAGTTCCATGATGGGCGCGTCTGCATTGGGGATTGAGTTCTGGCTCATCGTCCCTCCTCAGCAACCAGTTCAGGATGTCGGGCATAGAAGTGGCCGGTATGGTCGACCTCGACCATTTCGGGCCGGGTGTCGCGTCCGATCTCGGGATGCGACGACCGGGGGGCGAAGCGATCGCCAGGCAAGAATTCACGCGGCGACGGCACCACGCCGGGCACCTGATGCAACCGGCCTGAACCGGATTCGATGGACAAGACCGCACCCAACAGGCCGCGGGTGTACTCGTGGCGCGGATCGGTGAGGATCTGCTCGGTCGGACCGGTCTCGACGACCTGGCCCGCGTACATCACAGTGATGCGGTGTGAGACCGAGCTGACCAGCGCCAAGTCATGGCTGACGAAGACCATCGCGAAGCCCAGCTTCTCGCGCAGCGAGTTCAGCAGGTCGATCACCTGCTTCTGCACGGTGACGTCCAGCGCGGTGGTCGGCTCGTCGGCGATCACCAGCTTCGGGTTGCGGGTCAGGGCCATCGCGATCAACACGCGTTGACGTTGTCCACCGGACAGTTCGTGCGGGTAACTGGCCAGCGTGCGGGTCGGGTCGAGACCCACCAGCTCCAGCAGTTCCTCAGCGGTGCGCTGCCCACCCCGCTTAGTGAGTTGCGCCATCTGCGACTTGATCAGCATCGACGGGTTCAGCGAGCTGAGCGCATCCTGGTAGATCATCGCGATTTCGTGGCCACGCAGCTCGTTGTGCTGCTGCGGAGTGAGCTTCAGCAGATCGACGCCGTTGAACAAGATCTCACCCGACATCTTCGCGGTCTTCGGCAGCAGGCCCATGATCGCCATCGAGGTGATCGACTTGCCGCAACCGGATTCGCCGACCAGACCCATGGTTTCGCCGGGACGCACGCTGAAGCTGACATTGTCGACGACATTGACCTCGCCGTGCGCTTCGGGGAACTGGATCGACAGGTTCTTGACTTCCAGCAGCGGTGCCGCGTCCGGGGTGGCGTAGACCAACCGGTCGCCGCGGGCCGCTTCGGCGCTGGCGAGCGCAGCCAGCCGGGAGTCCAATGCCTGGCGCTGGTTGGCGTAGGAAGCCACGATGCCGGACGAGGCGTCCTCGCCCTTCAGGGCATCCTCATCGGCCTGCACGTTGACCCGGGCCTTGATGCGTGGCGAAGCCAACGCATCGGTCAGACCTTCGGCGAGAACATTCAGGCTGAGCGTAGTGATCAGGATCAGCAGACCGGGGAAGAACGTGACCCACCAGTGGCCCGACAACAACAGCATCTTGCCCTCGGAGAGCATGTTGCCCCACGTGGGTGTGTTCACCGAGGTGATGCCAGCGCCGATGAACGACAGCGACGCCTCGAAGACGATCGCGTCGGCGACCAGCACGGTAGCGAAGACCATGATCGGGGCGGCGCAGTTGCGGGCGACATGCTTGCCGAGAATCCACCACGTGCGGGCACCTACTACCTTGGACGCCGAGACATAGTCCTCGCCGAACTGGCTGAGCACATTGGCCCGCACGACCCGGGTCAACTGCGGCACGTAGAGGAACGCGATCGAAATGATCACCACCGGCAGAATCGGCAGCCGGCTCGACAAGGCGATCACCAGCACCGCTGCCAGGGCGATACCCGGGAAGCTCATGATGATGTCGAGGACGCGCATCAAGATCTCGGAGACGGTCCGACCGGCGGTGGCGGCGATGGAGCCGAGCACTGCCGCGGCAAGCAGCGCCAGTCCGGTAGCGAACAGGCCGACGATCAGTGAGATCCGGGCGCCGAAGACTGCGCGCGAGAACAGGTCGCGTCCGGCGTCGTCGGTGCCGAACCAGAACATCGAGTTCGGCGCGACCGAGTTGTCGGGCACCAATTGCGTGCCCACACCTTGGATCTCGATCTCACGCATGACGGTCATGTCGGCGGGTACCAGGCCGGATGCGTTGGGCGAGTACGGCGCGATCAGGGGCGCGAAGATCGCCACCAGGACGATTAGGCCGAGAACGCTCACCGCGATCTTCGACGCCAGTGGCAGACTGCGGAATCCTTGGAACCGCAGACCGGGGTTGGACAGCTTCTTCTTTGCTTCAGGCGACAGCATCAGATGCTCCGAATCCTGGGATTGACCAGCACGTAGAGCAGGTCGACGATGAGGTTGATGACGATGAACGCAATCGCCACGGTGACCGTGACACCTTGGACGATGTTCACGTCGTTACGGGTGATGCCCTGGAAGATGAGCTGGCCCATGCCTTGGATGTTGAAGATCATCTCAATGACCACGGCGCCGCCCATCAAGTAGCCGACCCGCAGGCCGAGCACGGTCAGCGGGGTGATAAGAGCGTTACGCAAGACGTTGCGTCCGACCACCACGTTCTTGGGAATGCCGGCGCCGATTGCGGTGCGCACGTAGTCACGGTCGAGCTCTTCGACCATGGCGGTGCGCACGACGCGGGTCAGAGAACCGGCCACCGGGATACCGAGCGCGAAGGCTGGCAGGAAGATCTGGTTCAGGTAGGCTCCCGGGTCCTGGCTGAACGGGACCCAGTTGCTGACCACCGCTGGGAACCAACCGAGACCGCCGGGGACGTTGCCGAACCCTTGAATGAGTAGCAGTGCTAGCCAGAACGACGGGGTGGCCAAGCAGGCGATGGAGAAGACACGGATGACCTGGTCGGGCCACTGGTCACGGTAGAGGGCGGCCAGCACGCCGAGGACCAAGGCGATCGCGACGGCGATGAACAGGCCGATGAAGGTCAGCTGCAAGGTGATTGGGAAGGCGCTCGAGACCATTTGGCTGATCGGCACGCCGGTGAACGATTCGCCAAGGTCGAGGCGAACCAGGCCGGCGAGGTAGCGTCCGTAGCGCACTAGCATCGGATCGTTGAGGCCGCGCGCCTCGCGGTAGGCTTCCAACGCGGCGGCGTCGGCGCTCTCTCCGAGCGCCAATCGGGCAGGGTCTGCGGTTGACAGTGACATCACGAGGAAGACCAGCAACGTGATGCCCAGCACCATGATCGGCAGCATCACCAAGCGGCGGCCGAGCAGGCGGATCAGGTTGGACACGGGATTAGCTCCTGAAGGGGGATGGACTGCGGCGTCCGGGGGGATGGACGGCGGCGTCCGGGGGGATGGTGGCGGCGCGGGGGCGACCCGGGGCCGGGAGGGACGAGGGAGTCTCATCCCTCCCGCCGGATTGGTTGGGGTTATTTGGGATTAGTTGGAATTACTTAGGAGTTGGTTGGAACTACTTGGTGGAACCCACACCGACGAAAGACAGTCCGGTGAGCGAGATCGGCTGGAAGTCGACCAAGGTCTCGCCGTCGTAGGCAGTTGGGGTCTTGCGGTGGAAGATCGGGTACAGCGGCACATTCTCGGAGATGACGTCGAAGGTCTGGTGCCACAGCTTCTTCTGCTCTTCGCCGGTGGCTGCCTGCGCTTGCTCGAGCAGGTCCTGCACCTGGTTGTAGGAGTCCTGGCCCTTCCAGTGCATCCGGGAATCGGTCCAGGTGTCGCCCGCGTACCACCAGCGCAGCAGCAGGTCGGCGTCATCGCCGAAGACCGACGGGTCGCCGGGGGCGATGACGATGTCATACGCGTCGACGTTGCCGTCAATGGTGCTGTACACGTCGGAAGACTGCTTCTCTTCGTATTGGACGGTCAGGCCAGCGGCCTCCAGTGACTCCTTGATCATCGGCCGGACCGCGGAGAACCAGCCGTGGTTCGAAGCCAGCACTCGAACGGTGGTCAGGCCGGTTTCGGCGAGCAGTTCCTTGGCCTTGGCCACGCCGCCGTCAGGGTACTGGACCGCGGCCGGGTGGTAGGCGGGGTGCTCCTTCTGGACGAAGCTGGTCGCCGGGGTGGCCAGGTCGCTCATGCCGGTCTTGGTGATCTTCTCGTAGTCCAGCGCGTACAAGACGGCCTGCCGGTTCCTCACGTCGTCCATCGGGGCGGCACCGCAGTTGAACATGGCGAAGAGCAGGCCGAAACCCTGCTCGGCAGCCACGGTCTTGGTCTGCGCGAGGGTGGCCAGATTGGCGGCCGGCACCGAGTCGATGGCCTGCACGGCGTTGGAGGTGAGCGCGTTGGTGCGGGTGGAGTCGTCGGGGATGACCTGCCACTCTATCTTGGCGACGCGCGCCGGCATCGGGCCGTTGTAGGCATCGTTGCGCTCGAGCACGACGACCTGCGAGCTGGCGGAGTTGTCGGTCATCTTGTACGGGCCGGAACCGACCGGGTACAGGTCGAAGGCCTTCGGATCGGCCTCGACAGCAGCCTGCGGCACGATCTTCACCACGGACAGACGCTCGGCGACCAGCGAGAACGGGTACTTGAGCTTGATGGTGACGGTGGTGTCGTCCTTGGCGGTCACCGAATCGATGAAAGTGATGAACGAGGCGAACAGACTCTTGTTGTCCGGATTCATCACACGCTCAAAGCTGAACACCACATCGGCGCTGGTGACCGGGCTGCCGTCGGTGAAGACAGCGCCGTCACGCAGCTTGACCTCGTAAGTGCTGTCATCGACCTTGGTGGGCAGTTCCGCGCCGAGGGCGGCGTAGCACTCCCGGGTGGCCGGGTGAAGCTCGGTCAGGCCCTCCAGAGTGTGCCAGTTCACAGCCTGAGTGAGCGCCGAGGTGGTGGTCATTGGGTCATAGCCGTTGGTGCCCAGCTGGTAGCTGATCGCAGCAGTGATGGTGCCGGTCGCACTGGCAGCGCCGCCGCCGGACGTGCCGGCAGTGGTCTGAGTGCTCGTGCTGCCACTACCGCCACCACAAGCCGACAGACTCGCGGCAAGCGCAGAGGCTGCGCCCATGGCACCAAGTGCAGTGAGGAAACCACGCCGGGATGCCTGCGGAATTGAGAAGTTCTGCATCTTTTCTCCTACATGTCGGACGTCCGATGTCTGACGTTGTGCCATTATATGCATATACATACCCGAAGGAGCAAGTGTGGTGAGGAGTTCGGAGCCGAACCGTTATGCAAGCGATGCGATCAAGGACCTCATTCACGCTCGGGGCCTTGAACCGGGTGATGTGATGCCCACCGAGGCTGAGTTGGTCGGCGAGTTGGGTGTCTCGCGCTCCAGCATCCGCGAGGCGGTCCGCACTCTGACCGCGCTCGACATCTTGGAGGTGCGCCACGGGACCGGCACCTTCGTCGGGCAGTTGAGCTTGAGACCACTGGTGGAAGGCATGATCTTCCGCGGGGTGCTGATGCCAGGAGAAGGCTTTCAGAGCCTGCGCGAGATCATCGAAGTGCGCACCGCACTCGATCAGGCTTTGGCGCCTCGAATCGTGGAGAGACTCGCCAACACCTCCGCCCCCGAGTTGCAGGCCGACGTGGACGCCATCGTCAACTGTGCTGCCCGCAACGAGCCGTTCGCCGAACACGACCGCAGCTTCCACCTGCACATGGCCGAACGATTGGGCAACCATCTCTACAGCCAACTGGTCGCAGCCTTCTGGGACATCCACAGCTCGCTAGCGCCGCAGCTTGGCATTCCCAGCGCGCGTGCACTGGACGACTCGGCAGAAGCCCACGTCACCCTGCTGCGGGCCGGCTTGGTCGGTGACCTGCCCCGATATCGACAGGCCGTCTACGAGCACTACCAACCCTTGCTCAACATTCTCGACACGGTCGCCGACCGTGCGCTACCTAAGGAGAACAAGTGAAAAGTCCACAACTGCTCATCCGAGGCCGGATCTTCGATGGTGTCGACGATCGCGGGCCGGGCAGCATCGGAATCGCCGACGAGCAGATCGTCCGAGTGCACTACGGTCCCGACGCGCCTGCTGACAGTTCAGCCGATGTGGTCGACTTCGGCGACCAGCTGATCACGCCCGGACTGGTCGATGTGCACAGCCACGGTGGCGGCGGGGCTGCTTTCGGGCTCGATCCCGCCCCCGCGCTGGCGTTGCACCGCGCGCACGGGACGACGACCATGATCGCGTCGCTAGTCAGCCAATCGTTAGACGAACTGGAGCGACAGCTGCGCATGTTGACCCCACTGGTGGCGGCTGGCGAACTGGCGGGCGTCCACTTGGAGGGGCCCTGGCTGGCGCCAGGCAAGAAAGGTGCTCATCCGCTCGAAATGCTGCGTGCTCCCGCCCGCGCCGATGTCATCCGCCTGCTGGACGCCGCTGCCCTGCCAGACGGGAGTGGCAGCGCGGTGAAGATGGTGACGCTCGCCCCGGAGCTCGAAGGAGGCATAGCGGCCGTCCGCCTACTGGCCGAGCGCGATGTGGTTGCCGCGGTCGGGCACACCGATGCCGACCTGGCCACCACGCAAGCCGCGATCGAAGCGGGGGCCACCGGCGCCACCCATCTGTTCAACGCCATGCCCCCGCTACACCACCGCCACCCCGGGCCAATCCTCGGGCTGGCCGCCGACGACCGCGTCTGGCTGGAGCTGATCGCAGACGGCGCGCACGTCCAACTCGACCTGGTGGCCGAGACGATCAAGCGCTACGGCGACCGCGTCGTCCTGGTCACCGACGCGATGGCCGCCGCCGGGCAGCCCGACGGCGACTACATGCTTGGCGACCTGGCGGTCCGGGTGACCGACGGCGTCGCCCGCCTCGTCGAAGGCGGCGCCATCGCCGGATCGACGCTGATCCTGGACGTGGCGGTGCGCAACTGTATCCGCGTCGGGGTTGATTGGCGCCAGGCGCTGCGGGCGGCAACTTCGCTGCCAGCCCGCTACCTCGATCTGGACGCCGGCCAGTTGCTGCCCGGACGTTTGGCCGACCTGGTGGTCTGGGACGCCGACTGGCGACCGATGCGGGTCATGCGGCATGGGCAATGGCTGCCGGCGGCCGGCGCTGCGCAATCCGCATAGTCCACACAATCGGCATCGAGAGGGTGCTCAGAACGCACAAGACCCGCTGGTGGCGCGTAGCTTAGGGTGACATGACTGACCTTGAACTCCCTGAGGGCATCACCGCCTTCGAGACACCCATTCCAGGCATCAGAGTCGACACACCGGCCGCGCAGGGCGTCATCTACACCAACGGCGCCCACGTCGCCGAGTGGACACCCGCTGGGGCGAGCCCAGTGCTGTGGATGAGCCAGTCCTCGGTCTTCGAACCGGGCCAGGCGATCCGGGGCGGCATCCCGATCGTTTGGCCATGGTTCGGGGCCGGAGCCGACAACGACAAGTCCCCCGCCCACGGCTTCGCCCGGCTAGCGCAGTGGCACCTGCGCCGAGCCGAGGTCAGCCCGTCCGGCGTTGCGACGCTGTTGTTCGGGCTTGAAGGCCGGGAAGAACCCGCGCCAGCTGCCTCCGAAATGCCGCATGACTACACCCTCGAGTTGCAGGTCTCGATGGGCGAGGCGTTGACTGTGCAGTTCATGGTGACCGCAGGCGCCAGCGAGTTGCGGTTCGAAGAGGGCCTGCACAGCTACTTTGCTGTCGGCGACATCAAGAAGACCCGCGTGGAGGGTCTTGAGGGCGCCGCCTACAGCGATCGGCTGACCGGCCAGACCCATACGCAGTCCGGCGCCGTCTCCTTCACCGGTGAGACCGACCGAGTCTACGAGTCGACAGGGTCAACCCGCATCGTCGACGAGGCCTGGGCCCGCACGATCCTGGTCGAGAAGGTCGGCTCCAACCAGTCCGTCGTCTGGAACCCGTGGATCAACAAGGCCGCGGCCATGCCCGACTTCGGCGACGACGAATGGCCGAGCATGGTCTGCGTCGAAGCCGTCAACACCCGGGAGCAATCGATCGTCGTTCCGGCAGGCGGCACCCACCTGCTGAGCCAGACCATCTCACTGCTCTGAACAGCCGTCCGCGGCGCTGTCGGCGCTCATGCACAGCGTGGCATGTGCGCCGACTCCCGCGCGAAGGCACCGTTTGTGGAACGCTCAGAAGGTGAACTTCAGTTCTGCCTACGACCAGGGGTTCCTTCGAGTTGCCGCTTGCACCGCCCGCACATCGATCGGCATCCCCCCAGACAACGCGACCACGCTGATCGAAATCACCCGCGCGCTCGCGGCTGACGAAGTCGGTCTGGTGGTCTTCCCCGAGCTCTGCCTGACCGGCTACTCGATCGACGACCTGCTACTGACCGACGTCGTGCTGGACGCCACCCGGGCAGCGATCGAGCAAGTCAGAGCCGCGTCCGTCGAACTGCTGCCGGTCATCATCGTCGGGGCACCGCTACGCAATGGCAACCGTCTCTACAACTGCGCAGTGGTGCTGCACCGGGGCCGAGTGCTGGGCGTGGTGCCCAAGACCTACCTGCCGAACTACCGCGAATTCTACGAGAAGCGGCACTTCGCGTCCGGGGCCGGCTGTGTCGCAACCGAGATCGCACTGCCGGGCGTGGGCGGGGGCGAAACGGCGCCGTTCGGCACCCACCTGCTCTTCCAGGCCAGCGATCTGCCTGGCTTCGTACTGGCGGCCGAGATCTGCGAAGACGCCTGGGTGCCGCTGCCGCCAGGCGCGCAGGCGGCGATGGCCGGCGCCACAGTAATCGCGAACCTGTCGGGTTCCCCGATCACGGTGGGTCGAGCGTCCGAGCGCGAACTGCTGTGCCGCAGCGCCTCGGCCCGGGGCCTGTGCGCCTACATCTATGCGGCGACCGGGCCGGGCGAGTCGTCCACCGATCTGTCCTGGGATGGCCAGACCTCGATACACGAGAACGGCTCGCTACTGGCCACCAGCGCGCGCTTCCCGGACGATTCCGCGTGGTGCATCGCCGATGTCGACCTCGACCTGCTGCGTCAAGAACGGCTGCGGCAGGCCAGCTTCGACGACTGCGCCGAGCTGAACAATTGGCCGACCCGCACTTACCGGCGGGTGGCGTTCACCCTTGGCCCGCCGCACACCGACATCGGTCTGCGGCGCACCGTGGACCGGTTCCCCTTCGTCCCCGACGACGCATCGCGGCTTGCCCAAGACTGCTATGAGGCCTACTCGATCCAGGTCTACGGGCTCAAGCAACGGCTGACTGCGATCGGCAACGCCAAGGTGGTCATCGGCGTTTCCGGTGGTCTCGACTCCACCCAGGCGCTACTGGTCGCTTCCCGGGCGATGGACGAGGCGGGTCGGCCTCGCAGCGACATCCTGGCCTTCACGATGCCCGGCTTCGCCACCACCGCCCATACCCGCAACAACGCCACCGAACTAGCCACCTCACTTGGCTGCACGTTCGAGACCCTCGACATCCGCCCGGCTGCCGAACAGATGCTGGCCGACCTGGGTCATCCGCTCGACCAGTACGACATCACCTTCGAGAATGTGCAGGCCGGACTGCGCACCGACTACCTGTTCCGGATCGCGAACCAACGCCGCGGCATCGTACTAGGCACCGGCGACCTGTCGGAGCTGGCGCTCGGCTGGTGCACCTACGGGGTCGGCGATCAGATGAGCCACTACGGAGTGAACGCCGGGGTACCAAAAACCCTGATGCAGCACTTGATCAGGTGGGTGATCAGCACCGGCAGCTTCGATGCTCGGGTCAACGCGGTGCTGCAGTCGATCCTTGACACCGAGATCACACCCGAGCTGGTGCCCACGGTCGGCGACGCCCAGCCACAATCCACGCAGGCCACCATCGGCCCCTACAACCTGCACGACTTCTTCCTCTACTGGATGCTGCGCCATGGCATGCGCCCCAGCCGGATCGCCTTCCTCGCCCAACACGCTTGGCAGGACGCCGGGCAGGGGCTGTGGCCTGCCGGTTACCCCAACGAAGACCGGGTGGCCTACGATCTCGCCACCATCAAGAGCTGGCTCGAGGTCTTCGGCAAACGCTTCTTCGCCAACCAGTTCAAGCGTTCCGCGATGCCGAACGGCCCGAAGGTGCTCGCCGGCGGTTCGCTCTCACCGCGCGGCGACTGGCGAATGCCCTCAGATGCGTCCTCAAGACTCTGGCTGGCCGATCTGGCGCGCGTCCCGACCGCCCCCTGACAGCCCTGCCCGGCAAATGGGTGCACAGAACCCGGCAGACCAACACTTTGTGCACCCAATGCTCGACCGGGTTCCCTCAGAGATGCAGCAGATCCCTCGACGGCACCAGCCGGCAGCGGCGGCAACTCGATATTTCGCCGGCCCACCCCAACGCCTGCAGCCGAACCGCCACCATCGTTGCCACCCGGCATGGTTCGGCGTGGCACTGTTGCCAGCCGAAGCGGAGCGTTTCGACGCCGTGCATGGCATGGAAGTTGTCCCGATCCATGTCCCGGAAGGCGCCTGCCCCGACATGCCCCAGCCGCCCATCCAACTCGACTACCAAGCCGAAACCGTAGGCCACGTCGACTCGATAGCCACCGCTTCTTGCCTGGCGGCGACCCGCTGGCAAGCCATGGGCACGCTCCACATCACGTAGGTAGACCAGCTCCAACGGACTCTGCGCGCCTCGTCCGACATCAGCCAGGAGCTGCGTCAGCTGCCGACGTGCCGGGTGGCGGTGGAGATCTGCTAGCTCGGCCCGCAATCGCGGAACAGTGGTGCGCCGCGATCCGACCGCCTGAGTGACCCAATGAGCGCTCTGGGCTGGCTCGAGCCCGCACAAGTCCAGAACGGTCTGCTCAAGCGATAGCCGGGGCGGGTTGCCGACGATTCGAAACGACGACCGCCGCCGGGTGAACTCCCACCAGGAAGAATCTGCTCGCGCCCGCGCACTGTGGGGTAAGACGATCGAGATCGGCATCTGCTCTTGAGTGGTCAGCTCCCACAACCTCGCCGCGGCGAGTCCAGCCACGGCAGCGGCTGGACCGGCCGACAGCGCTCCTGCCCAGAGCAGTGAGTACCAGTCGGGTGGAGTCGGACCGACGAGGTAGATGCCGCGGGCAAGGCGAGTCCAATGCCCTTCGTCCAGGTAGCGCCGCAACTGCGTGACGCTAAGGCCCAGCGCCTTGGCTTGCTCGAAACTGATGACTCTGGCCTGTTCGGCGGCGGTGGCGCGGACAGCCTCGGGAATGAATGTACGGGGGTGCATGCCCGTAGTCTCGTCCGCCACGGGCTCGGCGCGGGACGCTGGCGTGCTGCGGGCAACACCACTCCACGAACTGACAGCACCTGAGCGCCCCGGGACAACACCCGCCACCCGCGCAAACCAGAACGGGTGCAGTTGCGTCGGCAGACCGACACTTTCTGCACCCACTCCCGACGCTGGCCAGCCGTCGCGGAGGGGTAGGGTGTGGCGCGATGACCACCCCGAACCCGGCTACCGCTGCCTTGCGCGATTCGACCCCGATCGCACTGGGCTACTTCACCGTCTCGTTGGCGTTCGGCCTGTACTGCGCCCGGTTGGATGTGCCCACTGCCCTCGCCGGGCTGATCAGCTTCACCAACCTATCCAGCTCCGGCCAGTTCGCCGGGCTCACCATCATCGGCGCCGGTGGTAGCCACCTGGAACTTGCGATCGGCGTGGCGCTGGTCAACTTACGTTACGTGTTGATGGCCATCTCGTTAGGACAGCGCTTGGGGCCCCAGGTCGGCACAGCCCAACGATTGCTGCTTGCTGCTGGCATCACCGATGAGATCTACGCCTTGGGCATGGGCAGGCGCCAGGTCGGCTTCGCCGACTACGCCGCGTCCATGGTCTTGCCGATCATTGGCTGGACGAGCGGCACCATCGTCGGGGCGGCGGCCGGTGAAGTACTCCCGGCGCCACTGGTGTCGGCATGCGGGGTGCTGCTGTACGCCATGTTCGTCGCGATCGTGGTACCGGCAGCTGTCGGATCGCGGCAGGTGCTGGTCGTGGCGCTGGGCGCCGCGGGGCTAAGTAGCCTGCTCGCCTCAATCGGTGGGCTCGATGTTGGCTGGCGAATCATCATCGTCACGATAGTGATCTCGGCGGCCGCCGCCACCTGGCTGCCGACCCGCCGGGCTGACCTTGATTCGGGTGTGGTGCCGTCATGAGCCTGTGGAGCGCCATCTTGCTGATGGCCGGAGTCACCTACCTGCTCCGCGCACTGCCGATGGTCGCGCTGCGCAGACGGATCACCAATCCATGGCTGCTGGATTTTCTCCACTACGTGCCTTACGCGGTGCTAACTGCGATGACCGTGCCGGCGATGATCTTGGCCACCGAATCGCCGATTTCGGGGCTGGTCGCACTCGGGGTGGCGGTGCTCGTGGCACTGCGACGCGGTTCGCTGCTGCTGGTCGCGCTCTGTGCGGCGGGAGCCGTGCTGGCCACCGAGGCCTTGATCAACCTGATCTAGACATCGGGCCTGCGAGCTGCGGCACAATGTCGCCATGGCGAACGTGGTGATCATCGGTGGCGGCCCCGGCGGGTACGAAGCAGCCATGGTGGCGAGACAATTGGGCGGCCACGTCACCCTGATCGAACGAGACGGCGTCGGAGGCGCAGCCGTGCTGACCGATGTGGTGCCGTCGAAGTCGCTGATCGCCACCGCCGAGGTGATGATCCGGGTCCGGCACAGCCGGGAGTTGGGCATCGTGCCGGTTGATCCTGCGCTCAACCATCCGCAGGAGGCCATCAGGGTCGACCTCGCCGAGATCAACCAGCGACTGTTGCATCTCGCTGGCGAGCAGAGCCGCGATGTCGAGAACCGGCTGCGCGCAGAAGGCGTTCACTTGGTGCGGGGACGCGGCCGACTGCTGAACAACCGCGTCGTGCTCGCCGAGACCGACGAGGGAACACGTCGGTTCCCGGCCGACATGATCTTGCTAGCAACCGGGACGCGGCCCCGCGAACTGCCTGACGCTCGCCCAGACGGCGAGCGAATCCTCACCTGGAAGCAGCTTTACAATCTCACTGAGTTGCCGGAGCGGTTGATCGTCGTCGGTTCCGGTGTGACTGGCGCGGAATTCGCCAACGCCTACCGTCAACTCGGCGCCGATGTCGTGTTGGTCTCGTCTCGTGCCATGGTGCTGCCCAGCGAAGATCCCGACGCCGCCGCGGTGATCCAGGACGTCTTCGAGAAGTCCGGCATGACGATCATGTCGCGCTCAAGGGCACAATCGGCCCGCGTGGTCGGAGATGGAGTAGAACTCACGCTGAGCGATGGCCGCACCGTCAGTGGCAGCCATCTACTGATGGCGGTCGGTTCGATTCCCAACACCGAAGACCTCGGCCTGGTCGAAAACGGAGTGATTCTCAAACCGTCCGGGCACATTGAAGTGGACCGGATGTCACGCACCAATGCCCGCGGAGTCTATGCCGCCGGTGACGTCACCGGGGTTTTCCCGCTCGCTTCGGTGTCCGCCATGCAGGGCCGTATCGCGGTCTGGCATGCTCTCGGGGAGGCTGTGCGTCCGCTCGACCTGCGATCGATCGCGTCCAACGTCTTCACTGCTCCCGAGATCGCGACAGTGGGGGTCACCCAAGAGCAGGTGGACGCCGGCCAGATCAGCGCGCGCACCGTGATGGTTGAGTTGAAATGGAACCCGCGCGCGAAGATGCAAGCGCATTACGACGGCTTCATCAAGCTCTTCTGCCTGCCACAGACCGGCATCATCGTGGGCGGCGTGGTGGTAGCTCCGGGCGCCAGCGAACTGATCTACGCGGTTTCGCTGTGTGTTTCGGCCCGGCTCACCGTCGACCAGGCGTCGTTGGCGTTCACCATCTATCCGTCGCTCAGCGGGTCGATCTCGGAGGCTGGCCGCCGCCTACACCAAATTGAGAACGTGAGTGAGGGATAACACGAACCACTCGCGCCCGAAGGCGAGCAGGGGGCACCATCGTTCACCCGCTATTCATCTTTATGACACCTTCGCGACATCTGCAGCTCGGATCATCTTGGAGGTCGCAGCGCGTGTCTTCACCCCAACCGCACCTCACACCGCATATTTTTGCTTGAAGCGGCGAAACAAGCCTGAAAAGGTGAGGCCCGAGCCAAGTATGAGTTGGCTCGGGCCTCGTGGTTTCAGACTGGACACTCCTGAAACCACCGAGATGACCGACTATGTCGCCGACCCTGTCCACGGGTGGCTCCCTGGTCTGGACTAACCGGCGATTTCTCAACCAGCGTCCTAGACGGAGTAGTCAACCGTCTTGTCATCTCGGACGCGCTGCTTCGTTAGAAGTTGCGGTTCATCTATTCAAGCTATCCTCCGGCACCTTGTCAAGGGTCTCTTGCAGATCAACAACCAGGAATCCCGCTAGCAGCGGCGGACGCCGAAAACTGGCGTTGAGCACCCGACTGGAGGTGCCCCAGAACCCCACTACACTCACGCCCATGGCCACCTTCGTCGCAGATCCCAGCGTTCCACGTACCCCAGCCGACCAGATCACGGCTGCATTGGCCGACCCAGGATTCGGTCGCTACTTCGTCGACCACATGGCGCACGCACTATGGACGCCGGAGGCAGGCTGGCATGATCATGCGCTGGTGGCCACCGGACCGATCCCTCTGCACCCGGGCCTGGCCGCGCTGCAGTATGGCCAGGAGATCTTCGAGGGCCTGAAGGCGTTCCGGCACCCCGATGGCTCGGTCTGGCTCTTTCGTCCCGAGATGAACGCGGCCAGGTTCGCCCGTTCTGCCGTGCGGATGCAGATGCCTCCACTGCCGATCCCGGACTTCCTCGACTCTGTCACCCGATTAGTCGAACTCAACCTTGACTGGGTGCCTAGCGCACCCGAGCAGAGCCTGTACCTGCGACCCTTCATGTTCGGTTCCGAGACTCTGATCGGGGTTCGGGCGTCCAACGAATACACCTACGTCTGCCTCGGTATGCCGGTCATGCCGTTCTACCCGGATCCGCTCAAGCTGTGGGTTACCCCTAACTACGCCCGCTCAATGGCTGGCGGCACCGGGGGTGCGAAGTGCGGCGGCAACTACGGCGCGTCCATGATCGCGGAGCATGAGGCGCACGCGCAGGGTTGCGGGCAAGTGCTGTGGCTCGACTCGGCGACCCGAAGCTGGGTTGAGGAGAGCGGCACGATGAATTTCCTGGTCGTGACCGCGGACGGCGAATTGGTCACCCCTGCGCTCAACGGGCAGATCCTGGCCGGTATCACCCGGGACTCCCTGCTCACCATCGCCGCGGCCCACGGTTTGCGCGGCGTCGAGCGTCCGCTCGGGTTCGCCGAGTTGTGCTCTGGCATCGAATCCGGTCAGATCACCGAAGCCCTGGCCTGCGGCACGGCGGCCGTGGTCAGTCCTGTTGTCGGGATCAAGACACCTGACCTGGAGTTGGTGGTGGGCGACGGCAGTCCCGGCGTCAAGACCCGTGAACTGCGTGCCCACCTGACCGGCATCCAGTTCGGCACCGAACCCGACGTCCACGGCTGGCTGCGCCGCGTCGGCTGAGATTGTGCGCTACCGCTGCCGACGCTGCGGACGCAGCCAGCCGGGCGACTTCTCGCTCTGGCGCTGCCCCTGCGGTGGCCCGTTGTGGTGGGACGCCGAGCCGCGGCTGCACCGCACCGAGATCGTCGAAGCCGAGTCTTCGATGTGGCGCTACGGCCCGGCGCTGCCGATCGGGCTCGCGCAGCGCCGGATCACCCTAGGAGAGGTAGTTACCCCGCTGCTGGCAGTCGAGTGGGGTGGTCGCAAAGTCTGGTTCAAGGACGAGACGCGCCATCCCACCGGCTCGTTCAAGGACCGGGGAGTCGCAATGGTCGTCAACCACGCGCTGGCGCACCGCGTCGAGCGGCTGGTGGAGGATTCGTCGGGCAATGCCGCAGCCGCATTCGCTGCCTACTGCGCGGCCGCCGGTATCGGTTGCGAGGTTCACGTGCCAGCGACCACGTCGACGGCGAAGCTGGCCCAGGTCATCGCCCACGGCGCCCGGGTGCACCAGGTCGCGGGCCCGCGAGAGGCGGCCGCTCTAGCTGCGCAGTCCAACTCGGCTGGACGCTACGCCGGGCACAACTGGCATCCGTTGTTCGTCGAGGGTATCGCCACCATCGGCTACGAGCTTTGGGAGCAGGCCGGCTATGTCGTCCCTGACCAGGTGATCGTGCCTGTCGGCAACGGCAGTCTAGTGCTCGGCCTGCTCCGCAGCTTCACAGCGCTACTGGCCGGCGGCGAGGCTCACCGTCTGCCGCGCATCATTGGCGTGCAGTCACAGGCTTCGGACGCCATCCATCGCCGCTTCCATGGTCTGCCTGGATCCCCCGCAGCCGCCCGTACCATCGCTGAGGGCATCGCAATCCGGGCCACCACCCATGAAGACGAGGTGGTGGCGGCACTGCACCAGACAAACGGGGACTGTTACGTCGTCCCGGACGCTGAGGTGGTGACGGCCTTGCGTGGGGCGCTCGCCATGGGCCTGTTCATCGAGCCGACTTCGGCGGTAGCACTGGCGGGTTTGACCCGGTTGCTGGCTGAGCAGCCAGCCGACGGTGCGGGCCGGACCGTCGTAGTCCTGACCGGCAGCGGCTTGAAGGTTGCTGATGCCGTAGCCAAGCTGACCACCAATTGACCAGAGACACGCTCAGATCGTGCAGATATCCTGACTCCGCAAGTCAGTCGACAGTAGGCTGACGACTGTCCACACGCCCTTCACCGAACAGAAGGTCAGGTCTCGTGACACAGACAGCGGCGTCCACTCGCGTTCAACTCATTGCGCCCCTCACAGGCATCTTGGTACCGATCGAGATGGTCCCTGACCCGGTCTTCGCCAAGAAGATGGTGGGCGAGGGC
>JAAYVP010000050.1 GCA_012517115.1 Brooklawnia sp.
ACGCCCTTGCTCAGGAAACCGTCAGCGCCAGCGCGGAGGCCGCCCAGCACGTTGTCGTCTTGGTCAAAGGTGGTCAAGATGATGATCTTTGGCGTGTCCGGGCCGTGGGCGGCACGGATCCGGCGGATGGCTGCGATGCCGTCGATGCCAGGCATGCGGATGTCCATCAGTATGACGTCCGGCTGGAGCTGTTCGGTGAGCCGGACGGCGGAGAGCCCGTCGCCAGCTTCGCCCACGACCTCGATGTCGGGTTGAGCCTGCAGGATCGTGCACAGTCCCAAACGGATCACGTCCTGGTCATCGGCGATCATTACTTTGATCATGCGTCCTGCCTTGGCGTTCGCATCGTGGCTCGACGGGTGAAGACGTGGCCCTCGGCGGCATTCCTCAGCACTCCTCTGCTGGACGCCATCCGCTCTCGCATCCCGACTAGGCCGTAGCCGCTGCCCGGCGCAGCGTGTGGGTGAAGCACTCTGTTGGTCACCATGGTCCGCATCTCCCGAGGTCGCATTCCACAGTCAGGGTAACCGGACCGGCGCCGTTTCCTGACATTGGTGGCAGCTTCCTGTACGACGCAGAGGCGGGCGCTGCCGTCGACGGCTGGGTATCCGTAGTCAACCCAGGGACGTCCGGCTACCGCGAGCGCAGTAGCCGGGCGTCCGACAGGTACTTTCCCCGCAGCAGCCGGTTGGGTCTACGAGTGTGATGGCTGCGCCGCTCGTCATCACCAGACTGGTTGTTGAGACCCCGGCGCACCGCGCCAGTTGACACTAAGGACAGACGATGATCAAGACCAGCGACCGACACGCGGTCGATCCAACCACCTCCGACTGCGGCGTGGTAGCCGCCACATTCGAATCACGGGAAGCCGGTTCGCAGGCCTTGTCTGCGGTCACCCGTGGTTTCCCGGATCAAGTCGGCGGCGCGGCGCTCCTCCTCGTGGCGTCTGACGGTACACCCCGGATCGTCGATTTGTGGGACTGGGAGGGCGGACGGGAGGCCCTGATGGGCGGGCTGGCCGGGATCATCGGGGCGCCTCAGGTGATGTCGTCCGCGAGCAACAGCAACGCTCTCGCTGTCCGGTTGGGTGACACCGGATTCGATACCACCCGGTTTCGCGCGCTGGGCGCTGGCCTTCGCCCGGAAGAGGCCGCCGTGATCCTCAAGGTGGCGGACTCTGCCGTCCCGGTTGTGGAGCGGCTGCTCGGCATCTACCGCGCCAAGGTCGTGGTGACCGACGACCTCGCCTCGAGTATCGGCACCTTGTTCACCAACGAGCCACCGGCGTGGCGGAACTCCAAGAGGGCGGCATGACGAGCGCGCCTCAGCTGGCCGAGTTGCCTGGCCCGCGTCCGGAAGACGAGGTGCTTGAGCAGTCATCAGGACGCGCGAGAGTCTCGGTCGGGGCGCACGCCGCCAGGCTACGTCTGGGCGACAGACGCCGGGCGCGTCTGCGTGGGCGCGAACGGGAGTTCACCCAACTGGTCAGGGAGGGGGTGTACGCGTCCTTCACAGGTTTCGCCATCATCGTCGTGGCCATCTGGGGACAGGGACACTACAGTTCTCTGCACGCGTTGGTCGCGTTGGTTCTCGGCGTGCTGGGAATCGTCGTGGCGGGTTTCATGGCCGACCTCGCCGCGCACCTTGCCGTCCATGGGCACCAGCCGTACGGCGACGAATTGAAGTTGCTTACCAAAGTGGCGATCGCAGGACTTGGGACCGCGGTGGCGCCGACGCTACTTCTCGTCCTGGCGACGCAGGGGGTCATAGACAGTCAGGTTGCCCTGCTCGGCTCGGTCTACATATACCTGGCCATATTTGCAGGTCTGGGCTGGTTGGCAGTCAGCGGCTCGTCCCTGCCGTGGTGGAAGCAGCTAGCCGCGCTCGGGAGCCTCATCCTGATCGGGTTCGCCGTTGTGGGGGTTCAAGCACTGGCCCACAGCGTGTGAGTCGACAATTGGCGTGTCACACGGGGTGAGAGTGAGGATTCGGCCACTCTTCGAACACCCTGACCCCGCCGATCGCAGCGTCCAGGCCGAGTTGGCGGAGGGCGTGGCCGATACCGTACGCAGTCAGCCCATCCGGGTGTCGGTGACCGCGACCTGAACCAACCCAGATGACAGGCTTCCTTCTCATTGTCCACTGACTGCCAACGTGCACGGTAGACACCGTGGCGACGGCACCGAAACCGGCCTGAGACGAAGGAAGCTGGTCACGGCTTCGCGCCTCGTCGGTCTCAGATTCCAAACCGGCACGGTCTCAACAGCCGCCGACTCTAGCCGGTTGAAGACCCTTCCTCGGATTCAGCGGGTTCGACCGCAGAGCGGACGCGTGGCGCCTGATGATCGGCGGCCCAGCTTTGCAGCAACTTGATGGCGTCCCCGGCCGGGGTTCCGGGCTCGGGGTTGTAGGTCATCATCGACAACTCGGGGTCGGCTGGCAGGGCGAAGTTCTCGTAGGGCAACTCG
>JAAYVP010000001.1 GCA_012517115.1 Brooklawnia sp.
GGATGCTTTCCAACGACTGTATGACCGAATCGAGGAGTGCTCCCATGGCTGCCGTCTGCGAAGTTTGCGGTAAGGGCCCCGGCTTCGGGCACAACGTCCCTTGGTCGAAGAAGAAGACCAATCGGCGCTGGAGCCCGAATATCCAGCGGGTGCGAGCTGTCGTGGATGGTGCCCCCAAGCGCCTGCATGTTTGCACCGGCTGCCTGAAGGCTGGTCGGATCACCACCCGCTGACACCCGTTGGGCGACGAAATCGCCCATTCGTTGACGTTCGCCATCCGACGCCGTCGGTGGCGGACGTCTTGTTGTGTGTGAACAACCCCGCAGATTCGGTGACATGGCGTTTCGTCAGACCGCCTCGCTAGGCTGCGATGGTGGCTGAGAACAAGCACCCCAGCGGCAAGGCCCGCGCAGGAAGAGCGGTCACCATTTGGCGCACCGACATCTTCCGGCTGCTCGCCCAGCCGCTTGGTGAGGTGGTTGGTGGGCCGACCGCGAAGGCCCTCGAGTCGCTGAAGCTAGCTACGGTGGCCGACCTGTTGGGTCATCTACCCCGCCGTTACCTGACCGGTGCCGAGACCACTGACCTGGGCGGTCTGCAGCCCGGTGACGATGTCGCGGTGGTGGCCAGGGTACAGCGAATGACACACGTGCAGGCCTCCGCCAGCACACCAGGTGTTCGCAACAAGATCGGCCGCGATCGTCTCGAGGTGGTCCTCACCGACGGCACCGGCTTCCTGAACGTCACCTTCTTCGGGCGTGAACGCATGGTGAGGTTCTGGCAGGCGCAGCTCAGTGAGGGCGTCAAGGGCATCTTCGTCGGCAAGGTTGGCATCTTCCGCAACCAACTGCAGATGACTCACCCCAACTTCGTGATGCTCGACTCCCGCGGTCGGATTGTGGGCCGGGCCAACGAAGAGAAGTCGGCGATGGCTGCCATGGTGAGCCGTTCCGGATTGGTCGGCATCTACCCTGCCTCCAGCAAGATCCCGACTTGGCGGGTGGGGGAGTGCGCCAGCTTCGTGCTGCAGACGCTGGACGGCGTAGGTGACCCGATGCCGGCAGCGCTGCGTGACAGGCTCGGTTTGTTGAGCCTGCTGGACGCCTATAGCGAGATTCATCGTCCCGACACACTGGCCGGCGCGGAACGCGGGGTGGCCCGACTGAAGTTCGACGAAGCTTTGGCCTTGCAGATCACGATGGCCTATCGGCGCGCCGACGCGTCCCACTTCACTGCCGCACCGGTCCACCCCAGGGCTGACGGGTTGCTGGCGGTGTTCGATGCGCGGCTGCCGTTCGAGTTGACGCCCGGCCAGCGTGGGGTGAGCGACGAGATCTTCGCAGACCTGGCCCGGGCCCGCCCGATGCAGCGGTTGCTGCAGGGCGAGGTGGGCTCAGGCAAGACGGTCGTCGCGCTCAGAGCGATGCTCGCCGAAGTAGACGCCGGACGACAGGCAGCGTTGCTGGCACCCACGGAAGTGCTGGCGTCCCAGCACCTTGATACGTTCCGGAGCCTGCTCGGTGACCTGAGTGCCGGGCAAGTGCTCGGTGCTCCCGATGAGGCGACGGAGGTGGTGCTACTCACCGGCTCTCTGACTGCCACCCAGAAGCGGGAAGCGCAGGCAAAGATCTCCGATGGGCGAGCTGGCATCGTGGTGGGCACCCATGCGTTGCTGTCCGACCAGGTCAGTTTCGCCGATCTGGGTATGGTCGTAATCGACGAACAGCACCGTTTCGGGGTCGAGCAGCGCGCCGTGCTGCAGCGACGAGCAGAACTGGTCCCGCACCTGTTGGTGCTGACCGCCACCCCGATCCCCAGGTCGATCGCAATGACCGTCTTCGGCGATCTCGAGATCTCCACGCTGCGTGAGATCCCGGCCGGTCGGCAAGACGTGCAAACCACTGTGGTGTCGCTCCGAGACCACCCAGCTTGGTTGGGCCGCGCGTGGGAGCGAATCGGTGAAGAGGTCGCGCAGGGTCGTCAGGTCTTCGTGGTCTGCCCCCGAATCAGTATCAGCGACGACGACGTCTTCGCCGACGACGAACATCCGCCGAGCGCCGCAGTTGAACAACTGCACGCTCAACTGGCCAGCGGGCCGCTGCGAGATGTGGCGGTCGGCCTTCTGCACAGCAGGCTGCCGGCAGCCGATAAGGACGCCACCATGACCGCCTTCAACGCCGGCGAGCTCGATGTGCTGGTGGCCACCACAGTGATCGAGGTGGGTGTCGATGTCCCGAATGCGTCGATGATGGTGATCATGGACGCCGACCGGTTCGGTATCAGCCAGTTGCACCAGCTGCGCGGCCGGATCGGACGCGGCGCCCACCCCGGTGTCTGCCTGTTGGTAACCCATGTGGACGTCAATTCGGACGCCGGGCAGCGGCTGGCTGCCGTCGCCGCCAGCCGCGACGGCTTCGAGCTGGCCGAGGTCGACTTGGAGCAGCGTCGAGAGGGCGATGTGCTGGGGGCATCGCAAACCGGCGGACGCTCCACCCTGCGGCTGCTGAGTGTTCTGACCGACGCCGACCTGATCGCTCAGACCCGGCAGATTGCGGAGGAATTGGTGGCGGCCGACCCCGATCGCGCCGACGACTGGTTAGCTGACATGGTGACTGCCACCGAGATCGACGCGGCCGGTGATTGGCTTGAGCGAAGCTGAGATGCACGACATTGGGTAGGTCCACTATTCTCCGGACGCCGTCGTTGGTACGGTGAACGAGCATGCCACTGGCGGTATGCCGAGCCGGTGAGGAGACCGTCATGAGCGAGGCGATCAAGAGCGTTAAGAAGCGCAGGCTGACTGATCGTTTCCTCGACGCTGTCGAATTCGCGGGCAACAAACTGCCCGACCCTATCATGTTGTTCGCGCTGATTTGCGTGCTGATTGTTGTTGCGTCCTGGATCAGCGCCATGGCTGGCGTGAGCGCCACCAATCCGGCGACCGGTGAGACCATCGAGGCGATCAACCTGCTCAGCGCCGATAATCTGCGCCGGATGATTTCGGAGTCAGTCAAGAACTTCGGTTCGTTCCCGGCCCTCGGGCTGGTGCTGGTGGTGATGCTGGGCATCGGCCTGGCGGAGCGCAGCGGGTGGTTCGAGTTGTTGATGCGTTCGGCGGTCATGCAGGCACCCAAGCACCTGATCATCCCGGTGATCGCCTTCGTCGGCATCTTGGGCAACGTTGCCGGTGATGCCGCTCCAATCGTGCTGCCTCCGCTGGCCGCGATGATCTTCGTCCGGCTTGGCTGGCACCCGGTGGCCGGGCTGGCCATGGCCTACGCTGCGGCCCTCGGCGGCTTTGCCGCCAACCTAATCCTCGGTATGTCGGACGCGCTGGTTTTCGCGTTCACCGAACCGGCAGCCGCCCTGGTCGACGACAGCATCCCACTCAACACCGCGATGAACTACTACTTCATTGCAGCCTCGGTTTTCGTGCTGCTGCCGATCGTTTGGTTCGTGACGACGAAGATCACCATTCCACGGTTGGGCAGCTACGAGAATCCCGACTTTGTCGTCCACGAGACCACCGAGGTCACCGCTCAGCAGCGGAAGGCGTTGCGTTGGGCGAACTGGTCGATGCTGCTGGTGGTGCTCGCGATTGTGGCCCTTTCGATCCCGGGCAACGGGCTGATGCGTAACGCGGAGACCGGGAGTCTGCTGAACAACTCCCCGCTGATGAACGGTATCGCGCTGCTAATCACGATCCTCTTCTTCGTGCCGGGATTGATCTTCGGCACCATGGCGGGCACCATCAAGAACACCCGTGACATGGGTCGTATGATGACCGAATCAATGGCCTCGATGGGCAACTTCATCGTCATCGTCTTCTTCGCCAGCCAGATGCTTGCCTATTTCAGCTGGAGCAACCTCGGAGCCATCGTCGCTATCAAAGGCGCTGAACTGCTAGAGAACCAGAACGGCGTCGCACTGATTATCGGCATCGTGGTGCTCTCCAGCCTGGTCAACATCCTGATCGGCAGCGCGTCGGCGAAGTGGGCAATCCTGGCACCGATCTTCGTGCCGATGATGATGCTGCTCGGCTTCCATCCCGCGTTCACCCAGATGATCTACCGAGTGGGTGACTCGATCACAAACCCGATCACCCCGATGATGCCGTACTTCCCGTTGGTGCTCGGCCTAGCCCAGAAGTACGACAAGAAGATGGGCATGGGTACGCTGATCTCGGCGCTACTGCCATACTCCATCGCGATGGGCATCGGCTGGACGCTCTTCCTGATCATCTGGTTCCTGATCGGGTTGCCAGTCGGCCCCGGCGGCCCGATCTACATTCCGTGAGGTGACCATGACCGACACCTTGACCTACCTCGACCAATTGGTGGCCTGGCGCCGCCACCTGCACCAACACCCGGAGCTCTCGTTCGAAGAAGAACAGACGGTGGCCTACATCGAGTCCGAGCTTGCGGGTCGGCTGCGTAACGTGACCCGTCTTGAGCGGTTGACCCCAACCAGCCTGGTGGTCGTCTTCGAGACTGGACGGCCGGGGCCGAAGCTGGGCCTGCGCGCCGACATCGACGGCCTCGCCATCCAGGAGGACCGCCCCGACCTGCCTTTCGCGTCCAGGGTGCCGAACCGGATGCACGGCTGTGGCCACGATGCCCACGCGGCGGTCGTGATGGCTGCTTGCCTGTGGGTGGACGACCACCTAGCGGAGCTGACCGGCCAGGTGCACGCCATCTTCCAGCACGCAGAGGAAACCCCGCCGGGTGGCGCGCGCGAGATGGTCGCCACCGGCTACTTCAGCGACTTCGACTTCATTTTTGGCTTCCATTTCTGGGCGCAGATGCCCACCGGTCAAATCGACATCAAGGATGGGGCTGCTTCGTCCAATTCCGACTTGTTCGAGATCACTATCAACGGGCGGGGCGCGCACGCCTCCACACCGGAGGCCGCCCTTGACCCAGTGGTGGCCGCCGGGCAGTTGATCGGGCAACTGCAAACGATAGTCTCACGCCGCAAGCCCGGTCGTGCGCCGGCTGTGGTCTCGACGACTTGGCTGGAATCGGGCAGTCAGGTCGCGTTGAACGTCATCCCCTTCTCCGCGCGGTTAGGCGGTAGCGTGCGGACCACCGACCCCGAAACACGTGAATTGGTTCAGCGGTCCATGACCGAGTTACTCGCGGGCCTGGAAGCGGCGAACCCCGGCATGACTACCGAGCTGGATTACCTGGTGGGGTACGACATGGTCTGGAACGATCCCGCTCGCACCGCCATCGTCCGAGAACTGGCGCAAACCCGCTGGGGTGACCAGGTGGTCGCGCTCCCGCCGATGCTCGGCGGCGAGGACTTCGCAGCATTCTCCCAAGTGGCGCCAGCCTGCTACGTCTTCATCGGAGCAGGCAGCGAGGCGAAGGGATTCACCAGTTCACACCACACGCCAACCTTCGGTATCGACGAGGACGCCTTCGGGCTGGCGCTGGCACTGGCGATTGACGTGCTGCGCAACGGCCCACGGTTGGCGGCCGGCTGAACTCAGCTGCGCAGCGGATAGCGTCCCTCGGCGGCGATCCGGGCGTTGAGCTCTGCAAGGTAACGGTCTTCGTCGAACGACGCCATGTCGATGTCGGCGCCGGTCCAAGCAGAAAGGTGCATCGCGTTGGCCAGCCGGACGCTGTCGATGCCCTGCCTGCCGGGGGCGATCAACGGTGTGCCTTCGAGGATGTTCAGGCCGAAGTTGTCCAGTACCAAGGCGTGCTGCTCACCCCAAGGGCTGGTGTACTCCCGGGTCTCGGCGGAATAGAACCGGGATCGGTCGAAGGCGCCCGAAGGCACCAGCGCGGCGTCGGCGTGGCTCACGGCGCGGGCGATCGCGCGCTCGTCGTCCGCGAAATGCCAGGTGGTGATGGTCGATGAATCGTCCACCACGATCTTGGCGCGGTCGAAGAGCAGTTCAAGGCGGTCGGTGCCCACCAAGTCGTTCGTGCAAGTCATGAACGTGCCGCTCGCCCCACCGGTGAACTCGACCAAGGCATTCACCTCGTCGTCGACCGGAATGTCACGTCGGTAGCCGAAC
>JAAYVP010000051.1 GCA_012517115.1 Brooklawnia sp.
CGCCATCCGGGACGGCCGCGAGCGATTGATCAGGGCAGAGAACGAGATCGAGAGGCTCGCCGAACCGACTTGGTACGTTCTCGATCGCGGCAAGGTCTACAGCTACGCCGACTACGCGGCGACTGCCGACCGCATGGACGCCATCGCAGCGCTCTTCCCGGTCTTCTTCTTCGCGGTGGCGGCATTGGTGAGTCTGACGACCATGACCCGCATGGTGGACGAGCAGCGCACCGCGCTCGGGGCCTACAAGGCCCTCGGCTATTCCGGCCCGGCGATCGCGTTCAAGTATGTCAGCTACGCGGCAGTCGCCAGCCTGCTCGGCGGCCTGGTGGGCGCGCTGGTGGGCATCCGCCTACTACCCAAGGTCATCTTCGATTCTTGGGCGATGATGTACGAACTGCCAGAGATGCAGCGGGTGAACCATGCCGCACTGATCGTCAGCAGCGTGGTATTGGCGGCTGTGTTGATGACCGTGACCGCCTACCTGGCCGTTCGCAACGAACTACGGGCGGTACCGGCGACTCTGATGCGCCCCAAGGCCCCGCCGGCGGGGAAGGTGATCCTGCTGGAGCGGATCGCACCGTTGTGGAGCAGGCTGAGCTTCAGCCAAAAGGTGACAATGCGCAATATCTTCCGCTACAAGAAGCGGTTCTTCATGACCGTGCTGGGCGTCGCCGGATGCGCTGCGCTGCTTGTGGCTGGCCTGGGGTTGAGTGACTCGATCGGGCAAATAGTGCCACGACAGTACGGCCAGATCTTCACTCATGACCTCGAAGTCAGATTGTCGGCCACAATCGATGAGGAAGAGCGGCAGGCGGCCGTAGACCTGCTGAACGCCGACAAGGCTGTGACCGGGACGCTACCGCTAT
The DNA here is from genome assembly GCA_012517115.1 of Brooklawnia sp. GTDB lineage: Bacteria > Actinomycetota > Actinomycetes > Propionibacteriales > Propionibacteriaceae > Brooklawnia. The sequence goes on from JAAYVP010000051.1 coordinate 870, forward strand.
CGCAGTTCAACGCTACGGTACGCGACGGCGACGAAGAGATCGCCGCCACGCTGACGGTCCCCCTCGACGAAGCCAAGTTCCCCGACTTCGTGAAGCTGAGGCACCGAGCCGGTGGCCAGCCCATTGCCCTGCCCACCTCGGGCGTGGTGATCAGTGAGCAACTGGGCTCCGACCTTGGCGTGGGGCCGGGCGACACGATCTCTGTCGGTATCGGCACCGGCGTCATCAAGAAGTATCAGGTGGCTGCCCTCACCGAGAACTATCTCTTCCACCACATCTACATGAGCCCTGAGGCTTTCCGCGACCTGTACCGGCAGGACCCCGAGATCAGCGGCATCATGATACAACTGAACGACGTTTCCGCGGAGGATCGACTGGGCAGTGCGCTCATCGAGTCCGGCCAGGCCACCTCGGTCACGTATTACTCCGACATCTCCGACAAGTTCAGCGAAACCATCGTCAGTCTGAACACCATCGTCTGGGCGATGATCATCTCGGCGGGATTGTTAGCCTTCGTGGTGCTCTACAACCTCACCAACATCAACCTCAGCGAGCGACTGCGAGAAATCGCCACGATCAAAGTGCTGGGCTTCTACCATCGGGAAGTCGCTGCCTACGTCTACCGCGAGATCTTCCTGCTCACTTTCATCGGCTCACTAGTGGGGCTCGGGGTTGGGGTCGGGCTGCACCGCGCCATCATGGTGTCGATCCAGCAAGACGACGTGATGTTCGGCAACTACGTCAGCGGATTCAGTTTTGTTTATGCTGTGGCGATCACCCTGCTCTTCGGCGTGCTGGTCGCGGCATTCATGTACCGAAAACTCATCAATATCAAGATGGTCGAATCTCTCAAATCCGTCGAGTGAACAAAATCCGCCAACCAGAGGCATTGCTATGAAACCACTAGATGGCCAGCGAAGCTATGAGCTGACCCCTTCGCAGCAACTGACGATCATGAACAGGCAGTTCGCCATAAAGCGCAGCATCGTGAATATTCCGACCTCCATCATCGTCGAGGAGGACCTTGACCTCGGCCTGCTTGAGGTCGCCCTTCGCCTGGCTGTCCAGCGCTGGGACATGTTCGGTTTGCGGGTCTTCAAAGTCGGCAAGCAGTGGCGTCAGTACTTTGGAGAACGCGATGTCCTCTGCCTCCGCCGCGTCGATTTCCGGGGCCGCAAGACCAGCCAGATGAACCGGTTCTTCGCACGCGAGGGGAGCAGGACGCTCCCGCTGGTGAACGAACCGCTGGCCAAGCTGTTCATCGTGATTACCCCGGAGGGTCACCCCGGCATCTTCAGTGTGATGAATCACCTCATCGCAGACTCCTGGGCCATCAGCAGCTTCTACAAAGACGTCTTCGACGTCTACCGCGCACTCGCCTCCGGCAGCGCGCTGCCCAAGTCGCCACAATCGTTCGAGCCAGTGCTGGTCGCTGAGCTCGCCTATCAGGAGTCGGCGCGCTTCGAAGCGGATCGTCAGTATTGGCAGCGTGAGATATCGGGTGAGCCGCCCTTCTACACCAGCATTCTCGGCTCCAAGGTGCTGGAGAACTACCGAAAACGAACGCGCAGACCCGAAGCACGCAACTCGAGCACCATCTTCCTTCGGCAAGCCGCCAAGCACACCGTCAAACTGGTCCCCGCCTCTGACGTGGCGGCATGTCAAGCGTTTCTCGAAGCCCAGCGCTTTCCGTCCATGCAGTTGCTCTTCCACCTCGCACTCAGGGTCTTCTTGGCCGCGGTCAATGGACGCGCGCCGGATGTGACCATCATGACTACTGTCGCGCGTCGCGGCACTCTGGCAGAGAAGCGCAGCGGCGGATGCCGAGTGCAGAGCTTCACTTTCCGCAGCATCTTGGATGAGGAGAGCACTTTCGCCGAGGCACTAGACATCTTGTTAACCACCCAGAACTCGCACTTCCGGCACGCTGACTTCCCGTTCTGGGAATACAGCAAGATGTACCACCGAGAGTACGGGACACGACCTGGTGACCTTTTCTACGGACTGATGCTCACCTTCCAGACCGTGTCACTCACACCGGCCGGGGACGCGCGGTTCCACACGATGTGGCACTGCAACGGCGCATCGGCCGTCGACTGCTACCTGACCATCATGGATGACGATGGCTCGGGCGCCCTACGCTGTTATTGGGAGCACCGGACGGCACGCGTCAAGACCAAAGACATCGATGCGACACACTCGGCCATGCTGCGAGTGCTGCGCGCTGGGATCGCTAACCCCCAGCTCACCATCGGGCAGTTGATGGACCTAGTCCCACCGATCAATTGACGTCTTCTGGCTGCGGACGCCAGCAGAAGACCTCCTGCGGAGCGCCGTTGCGTCTCAAGGCTCCCAGACACAAACCCCCGAGTCGTCTTGCCCCAGTCGTGGCTGCGTTGCGACCCGGCGTATACCCGCTTCGGGAGGGACAACCGGACCTGTGATGACCACCTACCTGTCGCTGAGCCCCCGCGCAGCTACGATCGCGGCGCAGCGTGCCGTCGCGGGACGCTTGCTGCGTCACGGATTGGCAGAACAGTTCGGATTGGCTTCCACCGACATCCGTTTGGAGCGTGACGGCTTCGGGCGCCCTGGTCTGGTTGGCCGCACCGACGTGCAGTTCAGCATCTCTCACTGCCCGGAGGCTGTTGCGGTGCTGGTTGCGGACGCCCCGGTGGGAGTGGACGTCGAGTCGATCCGGCCGCATGACCCGTACGCCGCCCGACGCGTCCTCGCGCCTGCC
>JAAYVP010000384.1 GCA_012517115.1 Brooklawnia sp.
GACCACCCGGACACTCTGACCTCACGCAACAACCTCGCCTACGCCTACGAGTCGGCCGGGGACCTGGCCCGGGCGATCTCCCTGTACGAGGAGACCCTCAACGACTGCATTCGGGTTCTGGGTGAAGACCACCCGGACACTCTGACCTCACGCAACAACCTCGCCTACGCCTACCGGTCGGCCGGGGACCTGGCCCGGGCGATCCCCCTGTATGAGCGGACCCTCAACGACCGCATCGGGATCCTGGGAGATGAAGATCCCGAGAAACCCGCGGACGGGCCGTAAGTCGTGTGACCGGTTGTAGCGGTTGCAGCCAACCCTGCCAGTCCTGTAGTTGTGGAAGGCTGCGGCGAAGGTCAGGAACCAGGTCCACGCCTGCGAGTTGCGGACCTGCTCGACCTGATCGGTGATGGATGCCTGGAGTTGCTCGGCCTCCGCGTGGCGCTGCTCGGGGGTCTTGATGGACTTGATCCGCTGGTACATGGTGCCCTTCTGGAGAGTTCTCGGCCTTGGTTGCCGCCCTCGTTTACATCGAGCCCGACGAACGGGACGATCCAGTCACGGCCGACATCTTGGAGGCCCTTGCCCCGAAGGAGAATCGCGATGTTGCGTGAGCGGACGGATGGTACAGCTGATTCAGATAGAGCAGATAGTTCCTGGAGGTGGATCATGACCGAGATGCGGACCCGCGACGCTGACAAGTTGCACCGCGCCCTGGCCAAGGGCGGCGACGAGGTCCTGCTCACCGTCTCGCGCGAAACCGCCGAGTGGATGGCCCAGCTCGTCGACGCCAAGGTCAGCGGCCACGACGTCATGCTCACCAACAGCCTCGGAGAGGTCACCCCGACACAGGCGGGACAACTGCTGGGCATGTCCCGCCCCCAGGTCCGCAAGTTGATGAACGACGGCAAGCTCGATTTCCGCAAGGTGGGCACCCACCACCGGATCACCGTCGCGTCGATCAGGGCGTTCCTTGAGGCTGAGCGCAAGCGGAGTGCGCCGGTCCTCGCTGAGCTGGCCAGGCTCCAAAACGATGCCGGACTCGAGGAGTGACTGGCGAGACAACTGAGGTTCTTGGCCCCACGAAGATCGTCCTTGGCGATGCCAACGTGCGCTACCCGCGCGTCTTGCGGGACTACCTCGTCTATGCCGCAGACGAAGGTGCCATCTCGATCAGATGGAGCAGGGCGATGCTCGTTCGGTGCGGACGTTGGACCAAGCGTTGACGAGCAGCGCGGTTGCCGTGCTCGACCACCCGGCAGACGCGCTCGTCGATCCCGGCGCTTAACCCATCACACCGAGCGGGTGCCGCTCGCCGCGCGGGCGCAGCGCCGTTCGTTCCGGTCCCTTCGGGGCTGTTCGGTTCGCCTTGCACATCGGCGCGAGTCGCAAGCCAGTTGCAGGCCCCACGCCGTACGCAACTCGATCGTTCCGGGATCGGCCGGGAGAGCCTCAGGCGGATCTGGAAAGCTATGAGGGTGGTGCGTTCGGATGAGACGGAGGGGCTATACGAGTCTCTCGTGACCAAGTCCCTACGGGATCGACTTGGCCGTCTTGACCACCTGCGCGTCGTGATCGCCGACGTCGACGAAGCAGATCAGCCCCACGTGCTGGCTCGCTTTCTGTACGACGAAGCAGTCCGCCGGCTCGCCGAGGTTAGGGGTGGGGAGAGGCGTGTCGACCTGGTCAACGACGCCGTTGGTCAGTTGGCTGACACTGGCGATGAGGTCGAGGTGCCTCCGAGACAGCTGCTGCGCCTGGCAGCAGCCCCGGGTCCGGGGCAGTTGGCGTACGGGGACACGCGACCGAGCACCCCGCTGTCGGATGCGGCGTTGCTGACGA
>JAAYVP010000385.1 GCA_012517115.1 Brooklawnia sp.
ATAGCGGAAGCCAGCCGCCAGGAGACGCGGAATCAGCCCACTGGCGTGCAAGGACGGGTAGAAGTCACCGTGGCCCGGCGGGCACCACTCCAGCCCCGGATCGGCCGGCCACTGCACGGGCATCCGCGTGTCCGCCAGGAGCTTCGGTTCCCGACTCTGCAGGAAGTCGAGCGGCAGGTCGTCCACCGGCAGTTCCGGATAGGCCTGCAGCGCAGCCAGCGTGCCGGCCGAGGTGTTGTAGCTGTCCATGAGTAGCAGCGGCAGTCGGACGCCATGGGCGGCGCGCAGCGCAAGCAACTGCCGCACCACGATGTCGAGGAAGGTCAGCCCTTCGCGCACCGGTATCAGGCACTTGGGGCCTGCCAGGCCCATCGAGGTACCAAGTCCGCCGTTCAGCCGCACCACCGCAGTCTGGGCGAGGGCCTCGACAGCCCCGGAATCCAGTGGCAGGTCCTCCAGCAACGGAGGATCGGTCAACGGCCGCAGGTCGGCTTCGTGGAGGTAGCCGGTCTCGCCGCCAGCGAAGCGTGCGTAGCGGTCGACGAAGGCCGCGATCACCGAGGGTGCCGCCCCATCGTTGGTGAGCTTTGCTATGGCGGCTTCGAGTGCTTGGTCAGTCATGGTGCTTCCCCGTGTGTGATTGGTGGTGCCGGTCAACCCCTGGGCGTGGGTGTCGCCGTTCATGTGCGTGAGCCTAGTAGCTATCCAGCATCGACCACCCCGGTTCGATTCAGGTCGTTACCCTTGGGTATGGCGCCGTTATTCGCGTCCAAGCAGCGCCAACGCCGTGACGGATTCTGCGCATTGTGACGACTGACCTGAGAGGCTGGGCCATGCCCTTCACTATGGTCGCGACCGACTTCGACGACACTCTCGTTCCGATCGGCGCGCTACTCTCCGAACGCAACCGGGCTGCCCTTGAGCGGGTGCGAGCGAAGGGCATCACGACGGTGATCGCGTCCGGGCGCACCAGCCACGGTCTGCTCGCCCAGTTGAACCGCAACCAAGTCGACCTTGAGGGCCTCTATCTGATCGGGTACAACGGGGCTCTGGCTTGCCAGGCATGGGACGCGAAACCGCTGTTCTCCCACGAACTTGACGTCGAACTAGTGCGCCGAGCCGCGCAGGTGGCGTCCGGTTTCGACGTAGCCCTGATGATCCCGGAGGGCGCGCACGTCTACACCAACCAGCCGCACCACTTCGCCGTGGTTTTCGAGGCCGAATCGAACGATGTCGACATCGTCCAACTGGACCCGCAGGCTGGGCTGCCGATCGTCCCGCACAAGATACTGATCGGGGGTGAACCTGACGAGCTTGTCCGGGCGCACCGGGCGCTTAGCGCCAGATTCAGCGAGGAGGCCGAGGTCGTCATCTCGGCGAGCTTCTTGATGGAGTTCACGGCCAAGGGTGTCCATAAGGGCAAAGCGTTGAGCGGTCTGTGCCGCAGGCTTGACGTACCGCTCGATCAGGTAGTGGTTATCGGTGACAACCACAACGATGCCCATATGTTCGACGTGGGCGGGTACTCAGTGGCGGTGGCCAATGCGGTGCCGGAACTCATCGCGCGAGCGGACCGGGTAACTGGCGCGAGCGCCGACGACGGCGTGGCAGCAGCTCTAGATGAACTGTTCGCCTGAAAGATGACAACTGGGTGAGGCCCCGGTTCTCCCAAAGATGATCAATCGGGATACCATGCAAGAGTGACCTCCGGGTTTCTCCTCTTGCTTCTTGTTATCGTCACGGCTCTAGCGTTCGATTTCACCAACGGTTTCCACGACACTGCGAACGCGATGGCAGCCAGCATCGCCACCAAGGCGCTGCGTCCTCGGACTGCGGTCATGCTGTGTGCCTCGCTGAACCTCATCGGCGCCTTCCTGTCGGTCAACGTTGCCTTGACGGTGACCAACGCCGTCATCAGGATTCAGAATCCAGACGGTTCCCCGCGCCCGGAGCTGGTGAGCGACGGCGGCACTCCGCTGCTGACGATCCTGCTCGCCGGACTGGTCGGGGGCATCTTGTGGAATATCTTCACCTGGATGAAGGGGCTACCGTCCAGTTCGTCCCACGCCCTTTTCGGAGGCCTGGTCGGTGCCACGATCGCTGGCATCGGCATGACCGGGGTCAATTGGGTCGGTGACGGGACGAAGCTGGACGGGGTAGTGGGCAAGGTGGTCGTCCCCAGCTTGATCTCACCTGTCATCGCCATCCTGGTTGCCAGCCTGGGCACCTCGCTGGTGCTTCGCATCACCAAGGGAGTCGCCCGGGGGTTCGCCGACGCTGGCTTCCGCTGGGGACAAATCGGCGGTGCGTCACTGATCTCGCTGTCGCACGGCACCAACGATGCCCAGAAGACCATGGGAGTCATAACGTTGGCGTTGATCGCCAGCGGTCACTGGCAGACCACCGACGCGATACCCACTTGGGTGAAGATCGCCTGTGCGGTAGCCATCGCCAGTGGCACCTACATCGGCGGCTGGCGGATCATCCGCACCCTCGGCAAAGGATTGGTCGACATCAGCCCAGCGCAGGGTGTGGCTGCCGACACCTCGTCCGCGGCGGTGATTCTGGTCTCCAGTCACTTCGGGTTCGCGCTGTCCACGACCCATGTCGCCACTGGCTCGATCCTCGGGTCCGGCATCGGGCACCCAAGTGCCGTGGTGCGCTGGGGAGTGGCCGGCAACATGGCGGTGGCTTGGCTGACCACCCTACCCGCCGCGGCTGTGACGGGCGCCGTCACCTGGTACGTCGCCAACATCCTGGGCGGCGGCGTGGGCGGGTTGGTGATCTTCGCGATCATGGTGGCTGTCGCGGGGCTGATGTACGCCCGCGCCCAGCAGCGTCCCATCGGTAGCCACAACGTCAACGAGGAATGGGGGGCCAAGCCGCAGCCCACCGGCGCGAGGGTCTAGGCCATGGAACTGTTCGGACTGGTTCTGCGGTCATTCCTCGAAGTGCTGCTGGTGGGCGCACTGCTGGGCGCGGGACTGCCCGCGCTGTTTGCGTTGGGCGTGCGGGTGGTTGCCATCAGCGAGGGTCGCAGATCGTATCGAATCCTTGCCTACTCGATCTTTGCCCTGGTGGTCGTCATCGTGTTATTGGGCATCGCCGTGATCGTCGCGGACGGGCTAGGTGTCACCCTGGGCGAGTAGCATCTCGGGCAGCGAGTTCGAAGGAGAACGGATATGCGCGTCGCGGTGCCGACCGAGGTCATGAACCATGAGTATCGAGTCGCCATAACTCCTGCTGGCGTGCACGAGCTGGTGGCTCGCGGGCATGAGATCATCGTGCAGGCCGGCGCTGGTCTTGGTTCGGCGATCTCAGACGACGAGTACCGCGCTGCTGGCGCCCGAATCGCCGCCACCGCCGAGGCGACCTGGTCGTCCGGTGAACTGGTACTCAAGGTGAAGGAGCCGGTCGGCCGCGAATTCGACTACCTGCACCAGGGCCTGGTGCTGTTCACCTATCTGCATTTGGCGGCCGATCGTCCGCTCACCGAGCAGTTGCTGGCGTCCGGTACCACTGCGTTGGGCTACGAGACCGTGCAGTTGCAGTCGGGCATGCTGCCGTTGCTCTACCCGATGAGCGAGGTGGCGGGCTGTCTGGCTCCACAGGTGGGCGCGTATTCGTTGATGAAGCCCCACGGCGGACGCGGTTTGTTGGTGGGCGGTATCGCTGGTGTCAAGAACCCGCGAGTGGTCGTGCTGGGCGCGGGTACGGCCGGCCAGAACGCGGTCAGCGTGGCGCTCGGCATGGGTGCCGACGTGACCGTGCTCGACAACGACTTGGACAAGTTAAGGCTGGTCTTCTGGCGCCACGAGAACCGGGTGCAAGGTATCGCGTCCAACGCGCTGACGATCCGCGAGGAGGTTGCCCGGGCTGACATGGTGATTGGCGCGGTGCTGGTGCCGGGTGCCCGGACGCCGAAACTGGTGACCAATGAGATGGTGGCCCAGATGAAGCCCGGCTCGGTGCTTGTCGATATCGCGATCGACCAGGGAGGCTGCTTCGAAGACAGTCGCCCCACCACGCACGGCGACCCGACCTTCACCGTGCACAACTCGTTGTTCTACTGCGTGACGAACATGCCTGGTGCGGTGCCGAACACCTCGACTTGGGCGTTGACAAATGCCACCTTGCCCTATGTGGTGCGGGTGGCCGCCGAGGGTTGGCGGAAGGCCTGCCGCGCGAACGTTGCGCTGGCGGCTGGCCTCAACATCTGGGATGGTCGCATCATTCACCAAGGGGTTAGCCAGGCCTTCCCCGACTTGCCCACAGCCGCGTTGGATCAGGCGCTGGCCTGACCATCGGCGCCCGGCTATGGCTGCGCTGACCCGCATCTCCGCGCACTGTTGGGTGGCGACCAGTTCGTTCTGCGCGATGAACACGGTAGTGGTCTGCGGGTCTGGTGGTGCCGCCGTCATCGACCCGGGCGTGACCGGGGTCGAGTTGGACGAATTGGTGGCTGGCCTAGCCGCCCTGGGTGTCGGTTGCCGCTTCGGCAT
>JAAYVP010000386.1 GCA_012517115.1 Brooklawnia sp.
CCGGATGATGCGCTACCTGGCCACGCTGGCCGCGCGCGACTTCGCGCTCGATCGTGGCATGATCCCGCTGGGCAGTTGCACCATGAAGCTCAATTCGGCCGCCGCAATGGAGCCGATCAGCTACCCGGGCTTCGCGAACCTCCACCCGTTCGTGCCCGCAGCAGACGCGCTCGGCACCCGCGAGATGATCGACGAACTCGCCTCCTGGCTGGTCGAGATCACCGGCTACGACCGGGTCAGCCTGCAACCCAACTCGGGCGCCCAAGGTGAGTTCGCCGGACTGGTCGCCATCCAGCGTTATCACGCCGGCCGCGGGGAGCCGCAGCGTGAGATCTGCCTGATCCCGTCGTCGGCTCACGGTACCAACGCCGCGTCCGCAGCACTGGCCGGGCTGAAGGTGGTAGTGGTCAAGGCTGCCGACGACGGCTCGATCGACCTCGCCGATCTGCGTGCCAAGATCGACGCCCACGCCGAACGGCTGGCAGCCATCATGATGACCTATCCGTCGACCCACGGCGTCTTCGAGGACACCGTGGTGGAAGCCTGCGAGCTGGTGCACGCGGCCGGTGGCCAAGTCTACGTCGACGGAGCGAATATGAACGCCCTAGTCGGGCTGGCCCAGCCCGGACGTTTCGGTGCCGACGTCAGCCACCTCAACCTGCACAAGACCTTCGCCATCCCGCACGGCGGCGGAGGCCCCGGCGTGGGGCCCGTCGCGGTCCGCGAACACCTAGCTCGCTACCTGCCTGACCATCCGTTGGTAGACGTCGGCGGTGATACAGAGCCGGGTGGGACGGTGGCTGCCGCCCCGTTCGGTTCACCCGGTGTGCTGCCGATCACGTACGCCTATATCGCAATGCTGGGTGCCGACGGTTTACGGAAGGCAAGCCAAGTGGCGTTGCTGAACGCGAACTACATCGCCCGCCGCCTCGACCAGTACTTCCCGGTCCTCTACACCGGGCAGGCCGGTCTAGTGGCCCACGAGTGCATCGTCGACCCACGGGCAATCTGCAAGCAGGCCGGGCTGTCGGTGGACGATATCGCGAAGAGGCTGGTCGATTATGGATTCCATGCGCCCACGATGAGCTTCCCGGTGGCCGGCACCTTGATGATCGAACCTACCGAGAGCGAAGACCTGTCCGAACTCGACAGGTTCTGCGAGGCGATGATCGCCATCCGCGGCGAGATCGACCAGATCATCACCGGTGACCGGTGGACCCGCGATGACAACCCGCTGGTGAACGCGCCGCACACCCTCGCCCGCGTCACCGCCAACGATTGGACGCACCCCTACTCGCGCACCCAGGCCGCGTTCCCGGCCGGACGCAGCTTCGGCCAGGTTGGGGCTGGTGGTGGCGACAAGTACTGGCCGGCGTCCGCCAGAATCGACAATGCCTACGGCGATCGGCATCTGATGTGCACCTGCCCGCCGGTGGAGTCCTACTCCGAAGCGAGCGAGCCCGCCAGTTGATCCCGGCAAGGTATCCCGCCGTGGTGTGCCGGGAAGGGTGAAACAGGCGCCGGCTGAGATGATGGCCCCATGTCTTGGAGCGACGGATTGGTGGACTGGGTTCAAACCACCCGGGTCGGTTCCCATCTGATTCGCGCCGCCCAGCGCTACTTCAACCGCCTGGGAAATCAGCTAGCCGGCTCGATCGCATTCATCTCGATGATGGCGCTGGTTCCCGTCCTGATGTTCGTCTTCTCTGCGGTAGGCCTGTTGTTCACTGTGATCCGGCCCGACTTACTGGGGGTAATCCAGATCATGATCGTGGACAACCTGAACGCCGGCCCGCTGCAGGATGACCTGCTGGCGTTGATGAGTCGATACCTCTACAACTGGCGCAACCTGGGTCTGTTGGCGCTGGCGACGGCATTGTTCATCGGCTCCGGTTGGGTGGCCAACCTGAAGGGCGTCCTGCGGGGCATGATGCGTCCCGACTTCGATCTGGTGCAGCGGCGGCACAATCCGCTGTTGGAGCCGATCATCAACGTGGTGATCCTGCTGGCGCTGATGCTGCTGATCGCGGTAACTTCCGCGGCGACGGTCATCGGCACCCAGTTGGCCGACCAGATAGTCGAATTGCTCCAACTGGCCGACCTCACGATCAGCCATGCTTTCGTGCGCTTGGTGTCGTTCGCCCTGTCGCTGGCCGGGGCGACGCTGCTGTTCTGGCTGATATTCCGCTATCTTCCCGAAGAACCCTCACCCCGCCAGGCCGTGAGAGGCGGCTCGATCGGGGCGGCGGTCATTCTCGTGGCCATGCAGACCGGAACCACCCTGCTGACCAGCTTCTTCGTGCGCGGCAGCGCATTCCAAGTGTTCGGCCCGACCATCTTGGCGATGGTCTTCATCAACATCTTCGGCCGACTGATCCTGTTCGTGGCGGCCTGGATCGCCACCTGGAATCAGCCGGCCATCCCCAGACGCTACAGCTTGGCTGACGAGATTCTGCGCGAGCGCGAGAACACCCTGACAGCAGCACAGCACTGGGAGGCTGCCGAAGCCGACCGGGCTAGCCGCGCAGCCGCCAAGAAGGTTGCGCGGCCCGATGATGAGTCGACAGGCCGGCCAGTACGCATCGGAACAGGGGCCACTCAGGCGCATCGCAGCGGGCGAGCCCCGCGCTGAGCCTCAGTGCTGCGCCGGGATCGGCGCCGACATGCCGATGTCTGCGCACATGTCGATGAACCACTGCTGGGTGATGTCGAACGGCTTGTGGCCGGCGATGCGCGGGAAGTCGATGACCGACAACTGGTCGTTATTCTCTTCGTCCAGTCCGACGACACCAGCCTGGCCGGCGAGGGCCGCGTCCACCGCCATCACGCAGGTCCGCTCGATGAGTTCGAGATCTTCGTCGTTCGACTTCGCCGCGCGACTGAAGTAGCCCGACTTCTGCACCATCGTCTTCTCGGCGCCGATAAGCTTGCTGAACTTGGCACCAAACCACTCGCCCGGATTCACCTTGTCGAGCTGGACGTGATTGAATGCGTCCCGCGGCACCTGCTCGCCAGCCTTCTCCATTTGCTCGACGATCTCGGTCACACCGGCGCCTTCGGAGATGAAGATGTTGACGTTGCCGACGTCTTGCATGATCTTAGCCAGCCGCTCCGCCTCCGCCTCAAGATCCACATGCATCTCGGGCAGGAAGATGGCGTGCACATCCCAAGCCTCGCGCGACAGCCCGATCTCGGGCAGCCAATGCTGCTCGTCCAGCCACGCCCGGTAGCGACGGGTCGCCTCGGCAGCCAGGTAACCGCAGCTGCGTCCCATGATCTCGTGGATGATGAGTTCGCGTGCGACCGCGTTGTGCTCGGCGATGATGTTCTTCGCGTAACTGGCCGCTGCTTCCGCCGCGGTCCAGGCGCCCAGTGACTGGCGGATCGGGACAATGTCGTTGTCGATGGTCTTGGGTAGACCAACCACCGTCAGGTTGAAGTTGTTCTCGGCCAGGTATGCGGCCAAGTCTGCGGCCGTGGTGTTGGTGTCGTCGCCACCGATGGTGTGTAGCACGTCGACGCCGTCGGCGACCAACTGCTCGGCGGCAACCTGCAGGGGGTCTTGGCCTTCCTGGACCAGGCCCCGCTTGACGCAGTCTGCGACGTTGGTGAGTTTCACCCGCGAGTTACCGATCGGAGAGCCACCGAAGCCGTAGAGCACGTCCACGTTGTCGCGCACGTTCTGGGTGACCGGCAGCCAGTCGCCCTGGAGTAAACCCTGGTAGCCGTGGCGGTAGGCGATGATCTCGATATCGGGCGCCACCGCGGTGTAGCGCTTGATGAGGCCCGCAATGGCTGACGACAGGCAGGGGGCGAAGCCGCCAGCGGTGAGCAAACCAACCTTGTTGACCATTTGAGCGAACCTTTCTTTGTTGCCACGGATGTCACAAAGCCTAGCTGTGGACAAGATGGCTAGTCTGCGAGTTTCCATGACAAACTGGCGAAGCATCCGAAAACCCCCAGGAGTGTGCTTTGTCTTCTCGCCTTGCCGCAGCTGACCGTGGTCTGAGTGTCGGCGTGCTCGTCTGTCTGCTTCTGCCGGTGCTGTTGTTGTGTGCTGGTCTGGCGGTGGACGGCGCCGGCCAGGCGGCGGCTAGCCGACGAGCGGAAGCAGTCGCTGCCCAAGCCGCCCGAGCGGGCATGGACGCAGCCGCACCGCTATCGTTGGCCGGCCAAGACGCGGGTGAGGTCGCTGTGGCTGCCGCCAGATCGGTTCTCGCCGGTCATCCAGAAGTGGCCGCTGAGGTTACCTTCTCGCCGAACGGGAGTCTGCGAGTCGACACCACCACCTCAGTGCCGTCGGTGTTCCTGGGTTTGATCGGCGTTGAGCGGCTGTCCGGACGCGGCAGCGCCGCTGTGGAGTTGCGGCCTCGCTGACTGGACGCTCCAACACTCGCTGACTAGACGCTCCAACGCGGCCCATGACCGCCAGTAGGCTGTTGAGATGGCCCGCTATTTCGAAGTCCATCCCGACAATCCGCAGATGCGTGCACTCGACCAGATAGTCGAGATACTGCGGGCTGGGGGAGTGATCGCCTACCCGACCGATTCCGGATTCGCGCTCGGCTCGCTGGTCGGGAACCGTGCTGGCGCGGATCGTATCCGGGCAATCCGCGACCTGGACGAGCGGCATCACATGACGGTGGTTGTCAGCGAGTTCGGCCAACTTGGCCGCTATGTGCAGATGGATAACCGGGTCTTCCGAGCGATCAAGGCGGCCACGCCCGGCCCCTACACCTTCATACTTGAGGCCACCCGCGAAGTGCCCAGGGTAATGCAGCATCCCCGGAAGCGCACGATCGGCGTCCGGGTGCCCAATCATGTGACCACGCTGGCGCTGCTCGGCCGGCTGGGCGAGCCACTCGTCTCGTCAACACTGATCGCGCCCGGTGAGAGCGAACCGATGAGCGACGGGTGGCAGATCAACGAGGAACTCGGTCATTCGCTCGATGGCATTCTCGATTCCGGCGACGTACCCCGGGACCCGACCACCGTCATCGACCTGACCGGCGATGAGCCGGTCATCGTCCGGCGCGGGGGTGGCGACCCGTCATTGTTCGAGCCCTGACAATCGCCGATCAGACAGCCCGCTGCAGCGTCTTCGATAGCGGCCCTGCCGCTGATCCGATGAAGCGACCTCGTCCGCTCGACCGGCCCGTGCCGACATCTCCAACCACCACCGAGATATTGTCCCTGCTTTGCGGCCAGCACTGCCGCACCAACGCGTCGGCCAGTAGTTGGGGTTGCTCCAGTTCGGCGGTGAGTGCGGCCAACTCGTCGGATGGCAGGTAACTCGTCAAGCCGTCGGTGGCAAGCAGCCAGCGGTCACCGACGCGCAACTCGATCGGGTAGATCTGCACCGCCTCCGGGTCGCTCAAGGCTCCCGACAGTGAATGCAGCAGCATGTTGCGCATCGGATGATGCTGCATGGCAGCCGGATCCACCAGCCCCTGGCTCAACAACAGTTCCCGCCAGGATTGGTCGCTGGTCAACTGCTCCAGAACGCCCTCACGCCATCGGTAGGCCCGCGAATCACCGACATGCAGCACATACGCACCACCCGGCACCAGCACCAGACCGGTGAGAGTGGTGGCCATCCCCCTGAGGATGGGGTGCTCACGCCCGGTGCGGGCCAGCCGGGCATTGGCCAAGGCCACCTGGTCGCGCAGGGTGGACTCATTGCATGCGGCCCGAGGGCACAGCAACTCGGTCAGCGTCCGCACGATCAACGCCGAGGCCAGATCGCCGGCTGGGTTGCCACCGACACCATCGGCGATGAGTAGCAGGTCATCGCCGGCGAACCCAGCGTCCTGATTGTTGCGCCGCCGGGGACCGACGTCGGAGTGTGCGCCGACCAGCAGCGCATACGTCGGCTGTCCATCCATTCCTCGACCTTAGCGCCAACCCACCAGGCACTGGCAAACACATGATCGAGGGTTGAGGCTTCGGCTGACGCTGGCATCACGGTTCAAATGGGAACGCCGCCGCGGCAGGCCCGCGACGGCGTCCCCGGTCTCGTAGTTCGATCAGGGTTCAACGGTCACTTTGATGGCCTCGCCGCGCTGCACGATGCCGAAGGCGTCCAGCGCCTGTTCGAGCGGGATGTGTCGGGTGATCAGGTCCTTCACCGGCACCTGACCAGTCGAGATGTACTCGAGGGCGCGCTTGTTGTGGGTCGGGGAGGAGCCGTTCGCGCCATGGATGTGCAATTGCCGGTAGTGGACCAGGTTCGAGTCACACGCGATGACCGGGTCGTTCTTCGGCAGACCGCCGAAGAAGCTGATTCGCCCGTTCCTCGCGGCCATCGCGATCGCCTGTTCCTGGGTGATCTTGGCGGGCGTGGCCGTTATGACCACGTCTGCGCCGCGTCCATCGGTCAGGCGCATCACTTCCTCGACCACATCGACGCTTGAGGCATCAATGGCGTGATCGGGGTGGACGGCGTCCACCGACATCGCTAGCCGCTCAGCGTTGATGTCCACTAGAGCAATCGTTCCCGCCTTGTGTACGCCGCGGGCGATCCGGGTGTGCATGCAACCGATCGGGCCTGCTCCGAAGACCACCACGAAGTCACCCTCCTCGATGCCGACCTGTTCCTGGGCGTTGATGGCGCAGGCGAAGGGCTCGGCAGCGGATGCCTCGTCGTAACCCACGTTGTCCGGGATCTTGTTGAGGCCGTCAACCTTGAGCACCTGCTTCGGGACGATCATGTACTCGGCGAAGCCGCCGTCGTACTGGTAGCCGACGGAGGTCTGATTCTGGCAAACCTCCATCCAGCCCTTCCGGCACTCGTGACACTCGCCACAAGGGACGGCCGCGATGCACTGCACCCGGTCGCCGATCTGGAAGTCGCCCAGTGCCTGGGGGCCGACCTCGACCACTTCACCGGCCACCTCGTGGCCCATGGTGGTGACCCGGGTGATGTTGACGTGACCGTTGTGCAAGATCTTCACGTCGGTGCCGCACGTCGAGCAGTTCTTTACCTTGATCTTGATCTCTTCGGGGCCGCAGATCGGCTCCGGGATGTCGACTAGGCGGACATCCTCCGGGGCGAAGAATCGGATTGCTTTCATGGTTGTTCAGTCCTCCTCCGGTGCCAGCAGTTCCAGCACCTCGTCGATGTTTGTCGTGGTTTGGAGACGTTCCGCCTTCGCCTTATCGGCGAGGACGCTTGCCAGTGCGGACAGGATGCCGACGTGCTCATCGCTGTTGGACGCGATGGGGATGCACACGTGGCAGGTCTTCCCGTCCCAGTCAACGCCATCGGGGTACTGGATGAACCCGAGTTGGGCCTTCTTGATGGCCCCGCGTGACTCGTTCGTGCCGTGCGGGATGGCTACGCCGTTGCCCATAAAGGTGCTCACCTGCGTCTCGCGAGCGAACATCGCGTCGGTGTAGCTGGGGTCGGTGGCGTTGAGAGCGACGAGCAGGTCACCTGCCTGGCGGATGGCCTCCTCCTTGCTCGCGGCATGCTGCCCGAGCAGAATACCGTCACGAGACAAGATGCTCGGGTCCAGCGACTTCTTGCGCTTTCGTGTTGGCGCCGCTGCGGGAGCCTCGGTGGTGGTTGCCGTAGCGGGGGCCACCGCCACGATTGGTGCGCCGGCGCCGAGTGGCAGCTTGTTCTTGATCGCTTCCTCGATCTGGTCGAAGGCGGGATCCCCCATGTAATTGGTGAACGGCACCACCACGGCTTCCGGGCGCCGGTTGCGGGCTCGGGTGGCCAGGCCCTCCTGAGTCAGCACCACTTGGGCGTCCTCAGGGATCTGATCGACCGGGGTGTGGGTCACTTCGACTCCGTATGGCGCGAGGCGTTTCTTCATCGTCGAGGCGACCATAACCGAGGAGCCCATGCCGGCGTCACAAGCAATGACGAGTTTGCGGACATCGCCGCCACTGACCGATGCCAGCCCGGCAGGCGATTCGTCGGCGCCGAGCGGGCTCGTGGCTGCCCCATCGGCGGTCGTCGTGTCGCTGTCATCAGAGCTACGGCCGAACTTCATCAAGGCGGCGCAGACGAGGAATGACACGAGGGCGGCGGTGAAGACCTGCGCGAGCATACCCACGTACGCGCCTCTGGCGGTGACGGCCAGGAAGGCGAAGATGGATCCCGGTGCGGGGGGAGCCACCAGCCCGGAGCCCAGGAGGCCGCCCACGACGAGACCTGACGCCGAGCCGGCGATCATGCCGAGCAGCAGGATCGGCTTCATCAGTACGTAGGGGAAGTAGATTTCATGAATGCCACCGAAGAAGTGGATGATGATCGCGCCGGGGGTTGAGGGTCGCAGAGACCGGGGCCCAAAGAACGCGTAGGCGGTCAACAGACCGAGACCCGCGCCGGGGTTGGACTCGACCGTGAACAGGATCGACTTGCCCATCGCGGCCACGTCGGCGGTCGCGATCGGGGTCAAGATGCCGTGGTTGATCGCGTTGTTCAGGAACAAGACCTTGGCTGGCTCGACGAAGATCGACGCGAGCGGCAGCAGATTCGCGTTCACAAGGAAATGTACCCCGCTGGTGAGGACAGCGATGAGGGCCGCCATGACGGGCGCCACACCGAACAGGCCCGCGATGGCCAGCAGCATGCCGAGGATGCCGAGGCTGAAGTTGTCGACCAGCATCTCGAAGCCGGGCGCCACCTTGCCTTCGATCGCCTTGTCGGACAGCTTCAACACAAAGGCCGCCAACGGGCCCATGATCATGGCACCCAGGAACATCGGGATGCCATCGAGCGTAGCGATGTCGGTGAACCCACCGATGATGACGCCGAACGTCGCGATCGAAGCGATCACCGCACCGCGCTGGCCGTGCACCATCCTGCCCCCGGTGTACCCAATCAGCAAGGGCAGCAGGAAGAACAGCATTGGGCCGACCAGACCTGCCAGCGTCGCATTGGGCAACCAGCCGCTGGGGATGAACAGGGCCGTGATGAGGCCCCATGCGATGAATGCGCCGATGTTCGGCATGATCATGGAAGCCAGATAGCCTCCGAACTTCTGGACGCGGGCCCGCAGGCCCGGGCCCTCCAGATTCTTGTTGACGCGTGCGTCAGGGAGTACAGCAGACATGAGACCTCATTTCCAGACCCCTTCTTTGGGCGTGACTCGGGTGGATTGTCTGGTTCCAGACTGCACCAACAAACACCCCTGGTCACGCCTGATCGGGCATGCGACTGCGACCGAGTGCTGCCCGATTAGGGCACCGGTCAGGTAGCCGGAGAATCGTTTCGCCGCCCATCTAGACCCGAATGACGCGGGGGCCAAGTGCCTCATAGCGAGAGGCTTCTCTGGTCGACAGACCGGTGTCGGTCACGATGGTTTCGAATTCGCTCACCTCGGCGAAGCGGCAGAAGCTGATCATGCCGAACTTGGCGTGGTCGCCGATCAGGATTCGGCGACGCGACCGCTGCACTGCCTCCCGCTTCACCGCGGCGACAGCTGGGTCTGGGGTGGTCACGCCACGGTCGCATGAGATGCCGTTCGCTCCGAGGAAGGCGATGTCGATCCACATCTCCTCGAGCATGCGCACGGCCCAGTGGTCGACTGTAGCCGAGGTCCGTCCACGCATTCTTCCCCCTAGTACAAGCACGGTAGCGTCGGGATCATTGGACAGGGCGAGGGCTGCTGGCAGAGATGCGGTGACGATCACCAGTCGCCCAAGAACACTAAGTTCCTCTGCGACGAGCATGGGGGTGAAGCCCTCGTCGATGAAGACGCTCTCGGCCCCCGCCAGCAATCGAGCGGACGCGGCAGCGATGCGCCGCTTCTGCGCCACGTTGGCCTGTGCGCGATACCTGGCATCGGTTTCGAACGCGGTGCTCTCGGCTGGGATCGCCCCGCCGTGCACACGTCGCAGCAGGCCGCGGGAGACCAAAGTGGACAAGTCGCGACGAACGGTCTCGGGGGCTACCCCAAGTTCTGGAGCCAGCGAACTCACGTCCACGCGGCCCCGATCCCGGGCCAGATTCAAGATCAACGACTGTCGCTCAGGGGCATCCATGACCTTATTGTCATGCCCGATTTGGCGCAAGGCCAAGCCCGGTTTGGCCCGCCTGGGCTCGACGGGTAGCCCTTTCCGGCTGGCTCAGGTGAAGATCGTGTACCGCAAGACTATGGACGCCACGATCAGCGACACCACCAGTGCAATGCCCGGCCAAGCCAGCGATGACCTGCCCGCCCGACGGCGGATCAGGTCGAGGCCGACGGCGCCAGTGGCCGCGGCACCTGCCAGGAAGCCGCCGATGTGGGCCTGCCAGGCGATACCTGGGAAGAGCACCATGATCACCAGATTGAGGCCCAGCAGCACCCAAACCGAGGTCAGTGGCCGCTTCAGCAGCCAAGCGATCACCAGGTAGGCGCCGAACAGCCCGAAAATCGCACCGGACGCGCCGACCACCCCCGAGTTCCAGGCGCCGAGCCAGACGAACAGGGCACCACCACCCAGTGCGGATGTCAAGTAGATGGCCAAGAACTTGGCGCGGCCGAGAATTGGTTCCAGATAGCGTCCCATCAGCCACAGAGTCAGCATGTTGAAACCGATGTGGGTCAATGACCCGGGCGAATGCGCGAAAGCAGACGTGATGAACCGCCACGGCTCCTGGTCGGCGAGCGACGGGATCAGCATCAGCATGTCGGTGACCTGGCGTGAGAGGTTCTGCAGCATCCAGACGACCACGCAGATACCGATCAGCGCGCTGGTCACGACGATCTGGGTGCTCGGTGGCGCCAGCGGCGATTGTCGCCAACCGGTGGCCGGGGCAGGTTGGTTGAACCAGCGTTCGCTGCTGCCC
>JAAYVP010000052.1 GCA_012517115.1 Brooklawnia sp.
ACCGCGGCAACAACACCTTCACAGCGACCGGAACACCCGACGCATCCACCCCACGCCAAACCTCACCCATCCCGCCACGGCCGATCAACCCACCGATCCGATACTGACTACCGACCGGCCGCCCCGCCACCTCACTCATCCTTGCCCCCACTCAAGTCACCCCAGCCACTCACCAGCAGCGGCCCGCCAAGCTGATCGTAGAACCCACCACCCACCAATCGGCAGACGACCTGGCCGAATGCACACCAGATCAGAGCAGTGACCCGGCCATCGTCTCGATCGCTCGCCGCAGAATCGGCCTTGGCATCGCGAAATTCAGCCGGACATGACCACGTCCGGCGTCCCCGCAGTCGGCGCCATCGGTCAAGGCCACACCCGCCCGCAGGAAGTGCTGGCGCGGGTCGTCCAAGCCAAGCTCACGACAGTCGAGCAGCGCGAGGAAGGTGGCGTCGGGTTGGATCATCCGCACTTGCGGCATGAGTTCACCCACCAGTTCGGTGACCAGTCGGCGATTGCCCGCCAGGTAGCCCAAGACCTCAGCGAGCCACTCGTCCCCCTCCCGGTACGCGGCGATGTTGGTCGCCATCCCGATCGGGGTCGACTCGTAGGGCAGTCCGTGCCCCTGCCCGGTCCAGAAGCCCTGCAATCTGTCATTGGTCAAGATCATCTGAGCGCACTTCAGCCCGGCCAAGTTGAACGACTTCGAGGCCGACATCGCGGTCACCGTGTGCGCGGCCGTGGTCTCGTTGATGGCCGCGTAGGGCACGTGCCGCGCACCCGGATAGGTGAGCGGGGCGTGGATCTCGTCGCTGAAAACCAAGCCGCCATGGCGGTCGACGACCGCACAGATCTGCTCCAGCTCTGCTGGGGTGTAGACCTTGCCGATCGGGTTGTGCGGGTTGCACAACACGAGCAATCTGGCACCGGCCGCGAACTCGCGGTCGAGGCCTTCAAGGTCGAAGCGCCAGTCGGTCTCGGTCCGCAACATCGGCAGCTGAATGAGCCGGTGACCGAATGCGCCGGGCATCTCGACGAAGGGCATGTAGCAAGGGGTTGGCATGATGATCGCGGAATGCGCCGGCAGCCAGTGTGTCATCACGATCGCGAGGCCGGTGAGCACGTCCGGCAGCCAGTGCACCCGCTGGTCGTCCAACTGCCAGCCGTAGCGGGACGCAACGAACTGCGCGGTGGCGGTCTTGATCTCGGCGCGGAGTCTCACCGGGGCGTAGCCGGTCTGGCGGCGGGCCACGAGTTCGTCCAGTGCGGCGGCTACCGCGGGAGCTAGCCCGAAGTCCATCTCAGCCACCCAGGCGCCGATGGCGTCCGGGTAGGTAGTCCACTTCAGGCTGCCCGCAGCCCGCAAGTCATCGATGGTCAGCGCGTCGATGCGCGCGGCGAACTCGCTCACTGGTCCAGTTTGGCAACGCCATGCTGCAGCGTCCACTGGTAGATGGCGATGGCTGCCGCCGCCCCGGCGTTCAGCGACCGGGTCGAGCCATACTGGGTGATCGAGACCAACTGACGGCAGGCTGCGACCATCTCGTCGGTCAACCCCGGACCCTCCGACCCGAAGACCAGGCAGCACGCACTCGGCAACGCAGTCGTCTCCAGCGGAACAGCTCCGGGCAGGTTGTCGACGCCGACCAGCGACACGGCTTCGGAGGCGCAGTACGCGGCCAGCGACTGCTCATCTGGCTGGTGGACGACGTGCAGGTAGCGGTCGGTCACCATGGCGCCCCGACGGTTCCACCGGCGATTGCCGACGATGTGCACCCGCTCCACGTTGAAGGCGTTGGCGGTGCGCACGATCGAACCAATATTGAAGTCATGCTGCCAGTTCTGGATGGCCACCTGCAGCCGCGCCGGAAGCAGTCGCGCCCGCCGGGCGTCCAGGTCGGAAACGATCGCGTCCAGCTTCCAGTAGCGGTAGCGGTCGACGACGTTGCGGCGGTCCCCGGACGCCAGCAGGTCGAGGTCGAAACGCGGATCGTCTGGCCACGGTTGTGGATGTGGCCCGACCCCGACATCGGTGTTGGTGGGGTCGTCTCCGGCTGGGTCGCCCGCGTTCACAGGTTCAGATCGTCTATGCCGAAGGCATAGCGATAGGGAAGTCCTGCAGCCTCGATCGCGTCGGCGGCGCC
Organism: Brooklawnia sp.; assembly: GCA_012517115.1. Lineage (GTDB taxonomy): Bacteria > Actinomycetota > Actinomycetes > Propionibacteriales > Propionibacteriaceae > Brooklawnia. The sequence continues at coordinate 2,142 of JAAYVP010000052.1, forward strand.
GGTGGACCGGTCGACCACCACAGCCACCCCGACCACCGTCGCACCGGCCTCGCGCAGCGCGGCAACGGCCTGTAGTGCCGAGCCTCCGGTGGTTGAGGTGTCTTCGACGACCAGCACCCGCTGGCCGGCGACCGGCGAGCCTTCGATGCGCTTGTGCAGACCATGGGTCTTGGCGTCTTTGCGCACCACGAACGCGTCGAGCCGACCACCGGCAAGCGCAGTCTGGTGCAGCATCGCCAACGCGACCGGGTCGGCACCCATGGTCAGACCGCCAACCATCGAAAACTCCCAGTCAGCGACCAATTCGTTCATGACGCGGCCCACCAGCGGCGCGGCCTGCCCGTCCAGAGTGACCCGGCGCACGTCGATGTAGTAGTCGGCCTCCCGCCCCGATGCCAACGTCACCCGGCCTCGCACCACGGCCAGTTCATTGATCAGGTCACGCAGGTCATCACGGTCACTCATGCCGGTAAGTCTAAGGGGCTGACTACCGCGGCTGGGTGGAGTGCAGCGACCCGAAACCCACCGACCGGTCGCTGGTGGGCAGCAGATCCTGGCTGGTGACCAGCGTGATCATCCGCCCGGTGGGACGCCGCCCCGGTTCGCCGGGCACCGCGTCCAACACCCAATCGTCGGTGGCTTGCACAGTGAGGTCGCGTGGTGCCACCTCGATGACGTAGGTGAAGACGGTCTCACAGCTGACCACCCGCACACGGTCACCGACGGACAGTTCCAGCAGGTCGGCGAACGGGGCGCCGTTGGTGAGGCGATACCCGGTGAGCACCATATTGCCGATCTCGCCCGGCCGGGCGGTCTGCGGATACCAGCCGACGCCGGACGACAGATCGTCGGGCGTGACGCCGGGCATGATCGGCCACGTCGCATCTGACAGGTCGGGGAAGCTGAGCACCCCGATTGCGCCGCCGGTAGCCTCGTCACCGGCTGTCGTCTGGCAGGACGCCTCGAAGTTCGCCACCGCGCGAGCCGCCTGGTTGCGCGCCGATTGGGTGGTGCCAACCAACATCCACAGCGCGTATCCGCCGGCGACCAGCACAACAACCAGCAGCCCCAGCCAGGCGACCATCAGTCCGCGCCCGCCTTTGCGATGCACGCGAGTCGTCTCAGATCTGGCCATGACTCAACGTCCCGACGAGGCGCGGATCCAGGCACACTGTTCGTCCGATTCGCGGACGCGGCTAGCCGGGTGCAGGTAAGGCATGTGGCCGGTGGCGTAGTAGGCGTGCGTGATCCGCTCGAACGCGGCGTCTGGCAGCCGGAGATGGTCCACCATGTCCTGGGCGGCGAAATAAGGGGTCGCAAGGTCGTAGTAGCCGTACTCGATGCGCACCTGAAAGGCGGGATTGGCCCGCATCAGGCGCTCCAACTGGTCAGCTACACTGACCGGACGCCCCTGGAACTCCGCGTAACTCCAATCCCGCCAGAGGTTGGCGGACACCTGGTAGGGCATCTCTTCGGTGCTGCCCAGTTCGGTGCGCAGGTAGTGGTGCAGGGCCGCCGTGAACGCACCCACGGTCGCGTCGCCACTGGGATCGGTATCCATCAACTCCTCAGTGCCGGACGCAGCCGGGCCGGTGAACCGGCCGTCGATGCGTCCGACCAGCAGGCCTTCGTCGCGCAGCAGTTCCGCGCAGAACCGTTCGTGTTCGATGCGCAGCCTAGTCAGCTCGACGTAGCGTTGCGGAAGCCCGGTGAGGCGAGCCAGGGTACTGGCCACCCGGGAGCGCTCATCGAGGGCGAGGCGGCGACCCTTCGCCAGGGCGAGCCGATACGGTCCATCGGCGAACTGCTCAGCCTCGGCGCGCACCTCATCCAGCGTGCGCCCTGGATGCTTCCCGTGGTACCAGGCGATCGCGGCATAGCTGGGCAGGAAGTGCAGGCTGGCTTCGTCCCAGCGCGGGTTATCGAAGTCTTGCGTGCCGAAGTCGAGCACACTGCTGAGCAGGACGATCCCATTCAGATATAGGCCGTGCTTATCTTGCAACTGCTGGGCGACCGAGACGCCGCGGATGGTGCCGTAGGATTCCCCGAGGATGAATTTCGGGCTCATCCAACGGTCCCAGCGGGTGCACCACAACCGGATCAACTCGGTGAACTGGTCGACATCGGCCTTCCAGCCGTGCCAGTCCTTGGCCTTGCGGCCCTCGGCGGCCTGCGAGTAACCGGTGCTCATGGCATCGATGATCACCAGATCGGTGGCCCGCAGCAGCGTGTGCGCATTGTCCTTCAGCCGATAGGGTGGCCGGGCGATGTCGTCCACATCACCGATGTCGATGATGCGCGGCCCGACCAGTCCCAAGTGCAGCCAGATGGACGCCGAGCCGGGCCCCCCGTTGAAGCAGAAGGTGACCGGGCGGTCGGTGACGTCGGCGTCGTCGAGGGTGTAGGCGGTGACACCGAGTTGGGCACGATCACTGCGACCACCGAAGACGCCGTCGGCGACATCGTCGTCGCGAAGCACGATGCGCCCGGTGTGCGCGGTATAGCGCAAGTCTCCGTCGGTGGTGGCCACGACGTGACTGCTGGCCACCAAGGAGTCTGTCAGCGGCGCAGGAGTCGGGGCAGTGACGGTTTGCACGATGAGCGGGGTGGGTTTGGCGGGTTCCACGGCAACCAACCTACCCGCACTCCCCTGAGCGCGGGTGAGGCGCCCTTCAATGCCGGACGCGGGCCAGGAACGCTTTGGTGCGCTCTTGCTTCGGGTTGCCCAAGACCTCGGCGGGCGTGCCCGACTCGACCACCACGCCATCGTCCATGAAGAACACCCGGTCGGCCACCTCCCGGGCGAAACCCATCTCGTGGGTAACTACGATCATCGTGACCCCCTCGGCGGCCAACGTCTTCATCACCGCCAGCACCTCCCCCACCAGTTCAGGATCAAGTGCGGAAGTGGGCTCATCGAACAGCATCAACTCGGGGTCCATCGCCAGCGCTCGCGCGATTGCGATCCGCTGCTGCTGCCCCCCGGACAACTGAGACGGGTAGGCTCGCGCCTTGTCGGTCAGCCCGACCTGGTTCAACAGGTCCCAGGCTCGTTCCTCGGCGGCCTTCTTCGACTTCTTGGAGACGACGAGTTGGCCCTCGGTGATGTTCTCTATGGCTGTCTTGTGCGGGAACAGGTTGAACCGCTGGAAAACCATGCCGATCTTGGAGCGCTGGCGAGAAATGTCGGAGTCTTTGCGACGGTAGAGCTTGCCGTCCCGTTCCTCGATGCCGATCAATTCACCGTTGACCCAGATGCGCCCGCCGGTAAGGGTCTCCATTTGGTTGACCAGGCGCAGGAACGTCGTCTTGCCCGACCCAGACGGGCCGAGCAGCACCACTACCTCACCCGGATAGACCTCCAAGTCGATGCCCTTCAGCACCTCAACGTCGCCGAACGACTTGTGGACGTTCACCGCCCGCACCAAGGGTTCGCCGCTGCGGTCAATAGCCTGGTTGGTCAATGGTCTGCCCCCGCGAAGCGCAACGAGTCGCTGTTCGGATCGACTGCGACCTTGGTTTTGCGGCGTTGCTTGGCGTCTGCGGCCTCATAGCCGCGACCGAACCGCTTCTCCAACCAGGACTGTCCGATACCGAGGATGGTGGCGGTGATGACGTAGTAGAGCGTCGCCCCGGCATAGCTGGGTATCAGCTTGTAGGTTGCGGTGCCGATCATCCGGAACTGGAAGAACATCTCGGTAGCCAGCGGCAACGCACTGAGCAGCGAGGTGTCCTTGAACATGGCTATGGTCTCGTTGCCGGTCGGGGGGATGATCACCCGCATCGCCTGCGGCAGGATGATGCGCCACATGGTCTCGCCGTTGCTCATGCCCAATGCCCTGGCGGCCTCCCATTGGCCCTTGTCGACGCTCAAAATGCCAGAACGGGCGATCTCAGCCATGTAGGCGGCTTCCGATAGCCCGAGACCGAGGATAGCCATCCAGATGGTGGTGGAGAGTCTGTTCAGGTCGATGGTGGCAATGCGCAGGGTGCCGTCGATGCCGAACAGCGCCAGGATCTCGCGGTCGAAGGGGACGCCGATACCCAGGCCACCCACGGCAAACGCGCCGGCCGCACCCAAGATGAGCAGCAGCACGTAACGCGGGATCGCCCGGAAGAACCAGATGTAGATCCCGGCCGACCATCGCAAGACCGGGTTATCCGACATCCGCATGACAGCCAGCCCCACGCCAAGTGTCACGCCGAGCGCCATCGCCCCAACGGTGGCAGTCAGGGTTCCCCAAATGAAGCCCTGGATCACTGCCCGCTGGTTCATGGCCTCGAAGGTGAAGGCCCAGTCGAACGCGGGGTTGACGATCAATTGGACGACGATCAGCGCCCCGATAGCCGCCGCGAAGACGGCGGCCACGATGCGTCCCGGACGGCGCACCGGAATCGCGTCGATCGTCCCGGGGCGCTCGTCATCGGTCTGGGCAGCGCCGATTTGGGTCATGACACCTTGGGGTTGACCGGGAAGGCGTCGACCGCCGCCTGGCTCACGCCGTACTTGTCGAGGATCGCGTTGTAGTGGCCTGATTCCTTGAGGTCGCTCAGCGCCCCGGAAATGGCTTCGGCAAGCTGAGTGGCGTCCTTGGCGACGGCAAAGCCGTAGGGGGCGGCGCCGTACTGCTCGCCGAGAGCCTCCATCTTACCGTCGGAGGTCTGGATGGCGTTCTGGGTGATCGGGTAGTCGGCGAGCATGGCGTCCGCCTTGCCGATCATCAACGCGTTGTTCACCTCGTCCTGGCCGGTGTACGACAATTCGACGATCGGGTTGGACGCGCACAGCTGCTGCGCTGCGGCTATCTCGTCTTGCTGAGTGGTGCCGGTTTGGAAGGCGATGGTCTTGCCACAAGGATTGTTGGGATCGACGCCTTGCGGGTTGCCAGTCAGCGTCGCCCACTGAGTGCCCACGTTCAGGTATTGCGTGAACGTGATGGTCTCCATCCGGGCGGCGGTGATGGTGAACGACGAGCTTCCGACGTCGTACTTGCCGGCCTGCACCCCGGACAAGATCGCGTCGAAGGTCGACGGATTCCAGTTGGCCTCAATGCCGAGGCGAGCCGCGACCGCGTCCAGCAGTTCGACGTTCATGCCGACGATGGTGGTGCCGTCCATGTATTCATTCGGCTTATAGGTCGGGTCGGCGCCGACCTGGATCACGCCGGCCTGCCTGATCTCAGCAGGAAGAGCGGCATTCAGTTCTTGGCTCTCCTGGACGGCTGGTAGGGCCGAGCCGGAAGGCTGGCCGCTCGCCGCCCCACCAGAACTCAGGCTGTCGGAACCACAGCCCGCCAACAGCATGGCGCAGGCAGACAGTGCGGCAAAGGTGGCCGCCAACGGACGCTTCATCGTTCAGTCCCTTTCCGAAGTGGTACAGGCACAAGCCTGTCAGGTCGCCGGGGGGCATGCGCACGCAGTCCACCTGTCAACCCGTGCGCCCATGCCCGTTCGACCGGGGGAAGCCTGAGCCCGCGTCCGGCCGCTCACTCGAAAAAGCGTAGCCCCCGCTCAACGCTGGGCGAAGGTTCGGCGTCGAGATCGGTGAAAGGGTCTGGGCGTCCCATGAACTGTTGCAGCGTGGGCCCGTGCAGGACGCGGTACGGAAACGCCGAACCGGCGGCGCGGCGCACCACCTGGTCCATCGGCAGCGGCAACCGACTCGCCGCGGCGACCAGGTTCCCGTGGCGCCTGCCCTTGAGAGTGGCCGATTCGGCGCTGAGCGCCAACTCGGGGAAGCACAACTCGAGAGTCGCCAGCACGCGACGCGTCCAGCCGAGCGGGTGGATGTCGATCAGGTTGAACAGCACCACGCCGTCGCGGCGCAGGACCCGAGCCAATTCCGCAGCGAATTCGGCGCTGACCAGTTCAGCGGGTACCTGGGCGTCGGCGAAGGCGTCCACGATCACCACCTGCGCGTAGTGATTCGGCATCGCCACGATGCCGCTGCGGCCGTCGACGGCGCGCACCTTGATGCCCGATTTCGCTGGCAGCGGCAACTCGCCACGCACCATGTCAGTGAGTTCTTGGTTAGGTTCGAGGACGATCTGTGGCGAGGTGGGCCGCCGCGCCGCCACGTAGCGCGCCATCGTCATGGCGGCACCGCCGACGTGGATCACGCGCATCCGCTCACCACGAGGTTGGACGACATCAAGATAGTCGGCCATCCGCAGCATGTAGCCGAACTCAAGTCGCGTCGGGTCGTCCGGGTCAAGCCACGACTGGGCGACGCCGTCCATGACCAGCACCCAACCGGCGCCGTCTGCGACCAGCCGGAACTCGGTGCTCATCTTGAGGGCCCACCCGCGGCTCGGTATCCGCGCACTGGCCAGACAGCGGACAGGCTCACTCCGCGTCCGGTTGCCCACGGGTCAAGTCAACCCCGGCGCTGGCCGAGATGACCTTGATGATTGAGGACGCATTCAGGTCACCCATTCCCCGGTTGACGCCGAACTGCGCCAATCGCATGGTGGTGTCCAAAACCGGCAGGTCAACGCCAACCGAATGCGAGAAGTCCTCGATCAGCCACAGGTCTTTCAAGAGCAGGTCTAACGCGAAAGACCGGCTGTAGTCGCCGCGGATCACGTCGCGCCCCACCCCGGAATAGATCGGGGTCCTGAAGTCGGTGACGTCGAGCACATCGACCACATCGGACGGGTCCAGCCCGGACTTGGCGGCCAGAGTGAGCGCATCGCCCAGCGACTGCATCTGGGCGGCCACGCACAAGTTCCCGACCAGCTTCATCTTGCAGCCGCTCGTGGCGGGACCCATGTAGTGCGTGGTCTGGCTGATGGCCTCCAGCACCGGCATGGCGGCCTCGTAATCTTCACGACGGCCACCGACAACCACCCACAGTCTACCCGACTCCGACTCAGCCTTCGAACCGAAGACCGGAGCGTCAAGGAAGCGGATGCCGCGTTCCTGCGCCGCGGCATGCTCGCGTGCGCTCATCGCCGGTGAGATGGTGGACAAGTCGATGACGATCGCCGTGGGATCGGCATTGGCCATGACACCGTCGGGCCCCAGCGCCACCTCTGCGACTGCCGCGTCGTCCGACAGGCAATACATGACGAACTCCGCGCCCTTGACTGCTTCAGCCAGATTGGACTCGACGGCCGCGCCTTGGTCAGCGAGCCGGTCCGCCCGTTCAGGTGTCCGGTTGAAAACCGTTACCTCGTGACCGGCAGCCAGCAAGTTACCGGACATCCCGCTACCCATTGTGCCGAGCCCGATGAAGGCGACCTTTGCCATTTCTCCTGCTCCTTTGCTTGGGATCCCTAGTCTATTGGCGCGCCCCGGTCGAGTTCTGGCAGTAGATCGCGTTGGCGTCACTCGACCGAAACGATCTCCAGTCCATCGCCGTCGGCAGTCACGTCGAAGTCGACTGTCTGGCCGTCGCTGATGTCGCCGGCCAACAACCTGCGAGCCAACTGGTCTTCCACCGTGGTCTGGAGCAGCCGACGCAGCGGGCGCGCACCATACACAGGGTCGTAGCCACGCTCGGCAAGCCAGCTGCGGCCCGCATCGCTGACCTCGATCGTGATCCGGCGGTCGGCCAGCCGACGATTGATCCGGGCCACGTTGATGACCACGATTCGGGCCAAGTCGTCGCGGCTGAGTGGAGAGAACATGACGATCTCGTCCAACCGGTTCAGGAACTCGGGCCGGAAAGCCTTACGCACCACACCCATCACGGCGTTGTGTTTCGCTTTCTGGTCGAGGCTCTGATCGGCCAGGAAGTTGCTACCCAAGTTCGAAGTCATGATCAAGATGACGTTGCGGAAGTCGACAGTGCGACCCTGGCCGTCGGTGAGCCGACCGTCGTCCAGCACCTGCAACAAGATATTGAAGACATCTGAATGTGCCTTCTCGACCTCGTCCAGCAAGACCACCGAGTAGGGACGCCGTCGCACCGCTTCGGTCAGCTGGCCGCCCTCTTCGTAGCCGATGTAGCCGGGAGGCGCGCCGACCAGCCGCGAGACGGTGTGCTTCTCCATGTACTCACTCATGTCGATGCGCACCATCGCCTGTTCGTCGTCGAAGAGGAACTCCGCCAGCGCCTTGGCTAGTTCGGTCTTGCCGACCCCGGTGGGCCCGAGGAACAAGAAGCTGCCGGTGGGCCGGTTCGGGTCGGAGATGCCAGCGCGGGCGCGGCGCACTGCGTCGGCAACCGCGCGCACGGCAGCGTTCTGGCCGATTAGCCGCCGCCCGATGCGCTCCTCCATCTGAAGCAGTTTGGCTGACTCGCCTTCCAGCATCTTGCCGACCGGGATACCGGTCCAGGCGCTGACCACCTCGGCGATATCGGAGCTGGTGACCTCTTCAGAGACCATGGTCTTCTGCTGTCCCGCAGCAGTTTCGGCCGCCGCCATTTCTTTCTCCAGGGCGGGAATCTCGCCGTAGATGATCTGCGCCGACTTCTCCAGGTTGCCCTCGCGCTGGTAGCGCTCGGCATCGGTGCGCAGTGCGTCGATCTGCTCCTTCAATTCACCTACCCGATTCAGACCACCCTTCTCGGCCTCCCACTGCGCCTCCAGTCCGCGCAGTTGCTCCTTGGCGTCGGCGAGTTCGGCGTTCAGCACCTCGAGGCGACCACGCGAGGCATCGTCGGCTTCGTTCTTGAGGGCGAACTGTTCCATGGTCAACCGGTCGACCTGACGACGCAGCCGGTCGATCTCCTCCGGGGAGGAGTCGATTTCCATGCGCAGCCGGGACGCGGCCTCGTCTACCAGGTCGATGGCCTTGTCGGGCAGTTGTCGGTTGGAGATGTAGCGGTTCGACAAGGTGGCCGCCGCGACCAGCGCACCATCGGTGATACGCACCTTATGATGCGCCTCGTAGCGTTCCCGCAGCCCGCGCAAGATGGCGACGGTGTCCTCGACGCTCGGCTCGCCGACGAATACCTGCTGGAACCGCCGCTCCAAGGCTGGATCTTTCTCGATCCGTTCCCGGTACTCGTCCAGGGTGGTGGCGCCGATCATCCGCAACTCACCGCGCGACAGCATGGGCTTGAGCATGTTGGACGCGTCCATCGCACCTTCGGACGCCCCGGCACCCACCACGGTGTGTAACTCATCGATGAAGGTGACGATCTGACCCTCGGCTTCCTTGATCTCGCTCAGCACCGCCTTCAGCCGTTCCTCGAACTCGCCGCGATACTTGGCGCCCGCGACCATGGACGCCAAGTCGAGACTGACCACCCGTCGACCTTTCAGGGAATCGGGCACGTCACCGGCGACCACCCGCTGGGCCAGCCCGTCTACCACGGCAGTCTTGCCGACGCCCGGTTCACCGATCAGGACCGGGTTGTTCTTGGTGCGCCGACTCAGCACCTGCACGACACGCCGGATCTCCGCGTCCCGGCCGATGACCGGATCCAGTTTGCCTTCGCGGGCCCGGGCGGTCAGGTCGACGGAGTACTTGTCGAGGGCAGACTCTCCACCCTCGGATTCGGCGCTGGTGACGCGCTTGGTGCCGCGTGCCTCGTTGAAGGCCTGAGTCAACTTGTCCGCGACAGCCCCGGCCCGGTTCAAGATGGTGGCCGCCTCGGACTGCACATGGCTTAGCGAAATCAGCAGATGCTCGGTGGCGACGAACTGGTCGCCCAACTCACTGGCGCGCGTCTCGGCGTCCGCCATCACCCTTGCGAACGCCCCGGACAGCTGCGGCTGGGTGACCGAAGCACCCGAACTGCTCGGCAGCCTCTTGATCGCGGCGCTCGCCTGCTGGTCGACCTGGCCGGCGTCGACGCCGATCTTGGCCAGCAGCGGGGCGACCGAGTTTTCAGGCACCATCAGCAGAGCGTGCAGCAGGTGCACCGGCTCGGCACTGGGGTTGCCGTTGGTCAGTGCGAGACGCAGTGCGGTCGAGACCGCGTCGCGACTCATGGTGGTCAACTTCTCGGTGTCCATCAGACCTCTTCCGCGTTGGTTCAACAAGCATTCAGCTCAAACAAACTTGAGTCTACGTCACTCAACCTCGAAATGCGGCTGACTATTCCGCTCTGGCACGTGCAAACAGGGACGGGTCCGTGAGGACCCGCCCCTGTTAGACGCTTAAGCCAGGCGATCAGCGCTCAATGTCGCCGCGGATGAAGGCCTCGGTGGTCTCCTGCGCGAGTTCGTCGTGGCGTTGCTCGGGCGGCGACTTCATGAAGAAACTCGCCGGCGAGAGCAGCGGGCCGCCAACGCCACGATCCAAGCCGATCTTGGCGGCGCGGATCGCATCGATGACCACACCGGCGGAGTTCGGGGAGTCCCAGACCTCCAACTTGTACTCCAGGCTCACCGGGGCGCCACCGAAGTTGCGGCCCTCCAGACGCACGTACGCCCACTTCCGGTCGTCCAACCAGCCGACGTAATCGGAGGGGCCAACGTGAATGTCCCGCTCCTCGAATTGGTGCTCGACGTTGGAGGTGACGGCCTGAGTCTTCGAGATCTTCTTGGAGACCAGACGCTCACGCTCAAGCATGTTCTTGAAGTCCATGTTGCCGCCGAAGTTGAGCTGATAAGTGCGGTCGATCGTGATGCCGCGGTCCTCGAAGAGCTTGGCCAACACGCGGTGCGTGATGGTGGCGCCGATCTGCGACTTAATGTCGTCACCGACAATGGGCAGTCCCGCGTCGGTGAACTTCTGCGCCCACTCAGGATCGGAAGCGATGAAGACCGGCAGGCAGTTAACGAACGCGCAACCGGCGTCGATGGCGCACTGGGCGTAGTACTTGTCGGCCTGTTCCGAGCCGACTGGAAGGTAGCTGACGACTACGTCGACCTTGGCATCCTTGAGCACCTGCACCACATCGACCGGGTCAGCGTCCGATTCGGTGATCGTCTCGCGGTAATACTTGCCCAGTCCATCTAGGGTGACGCCACGCTGCACGATGGTGCCGGTGGGGGCGACATCGCAGAGTTTGATGGTGTTGTTCTCACTGGCGCCGAGGGCGTCGGCGAGGTCGAGTCCGACCTTGGCTGCGTCGACGTCTAGGGCAACCACGAACTCAAGGTCGCGAACGTGGTAGTCGCCGAACTGGACATGCATCAGTCCTGGTACCGTCTCACCGGCCTTGGCGTCCCGGTAGTGCGTCACGCCCTGTACGAGGGTGGTCGCACAGTTGCCCACGCCGACGATAGCGACGCGAATTGCGCTCATTTGTTCTCCTTGATCATTACGACGCCATGGTCGGCGGCTTCTTCTACGGCGATGAGATGGTCCAGCCACTCAAGTTCCCGGGAGATCATCTCGCCGGCGTACCGCACAAGTTCTGTGGTGTATCGGTCGAAGTCGGTGGGCACGCTGGTGCGCAGCTTCGTCAACCGCGCCAGGGAGTGCTCCCGGCGGCCCTGCAAGATACCGATCCGCGTCGCGGCCTCGGCGGAACCGAGCAGACTGAACCTGACCCCGAAGTCATCGTCGGCGCAGTTGGCGGAGTCAGTGTCGGCCAGTTCCTGCATCAGGTAACCCTGCCCGGCTTCGGTGATGTGGTAAACCCGTCGTGAGCGGCCGGCCACGAACCGAGCGAGCCCCGCACCGCAATCGCAGATCGAACCGCGTTCGGTCAAGCGGCGCAACGCCGGATACAGCGAGCCGTAGGAAATCGAATGCCGTGCCCCCACGACGGCTATGACGTGTTTGCGCAGCACATAGCCATGGCACGGACCCTGCACGAGTCGGCCCAGGATGGCCAATTCGAGGGTTTGGGGGCGCAATGGCACGATGGCAGCCTCTCGGACAGAACTGCGGCCAATATATCGCCGCGATATATGGCACGCCAAACCGTGCCTTCGCCAGTCTCTCGCGATTGCCAAATTGGCCGAGCATAGTCCCGATGGCTGGTCATGCAGAACCTGAGACGCCGACCTGCTCCCAAGGTGTGTGGTCATGACCAACGTCCACGAAAGCACGCCCACCGAACGACCGGCTGACCCCGCGGCGCCGGACGAGGCACCGATCAGCCTGACGCTAAGTCGCACCGTCCGACGGACCAGCCGAGACTACCCGCGCCCCACTCCCGCGGCCAGTCACTCAAGCGCGGCGCGCAGCCAGCACGGCATCCAGCAGCGCGTCGGCCACCTCGCGCTTCGAACCCGCGGCCTCAGACGTGACGGCGTCTGCGGCGTCCAGAATGACCAGTTTGTTGTCGGCGACACCGAAGCCCGTCGTCCAGCCCACCTCGTTGACCGCCAACAGGTCGACGCCCTTACGGCGACGCTTGCGTCGGCCGCGCTCCAGCAACTCGTCGCCGCGCGCAGTCTCAGCGGCGAAGCCGACGATGGTTTGGCCCGGGCGACGCCGGGAGGCCAGCCCCGCCAAGATGTCCTCATTCTCGGTCAGTCTGATGGTGGGTACCCCGCCAGATTCTTTGGTCAGCTTGCCGTCGGATACCTCGACCACCCGGTAGTCGGCCACCGCGGCCGCCATGATCACCACGTCCGCCCGGGTGGCGAGTTGCGCCATCAGCTCCGACAACTCGGCCGCAGAGCCAGCCTGAGTGATCTCGACGCCCGGACGCCTGGCCTCGGCCAGTACGTCACCGTCGATGTTGGCGGACGCGAGCAAGACCTGCGCTCCCCGCTCGGCGGCCGCCACCGCCAGCGCAACCCCCTGCCGGCCGCTGGACCGGTTACCGATGAACCGCACCGGGTCGATGGGTTCCCGCGTGCCGCCCGCAGAGACCGCGATAGTCAGGCCGGCCAAGTCGTGACGCCGCTGCAGCAACGCCACGGCGGCAGCATGGATCGCCTCGGGCTCGCTCATTCTTCCGGGACCGGAGTCGCCGCCGGTGAGCGGTCCGTCGTCCGGTCCGACAACCTGGACGCCGCGAGCGCGCAGCGTGGCCATGTTGGCCTGGGTCGCCGGATGCTGCCACATCTCGGTGTGCATCGCCGGGGCCACCAGCACCGGCGCTCTGCTGGCCAGCAACGTGGTGCCGAGCAGATCGTGGGCCAAGCCGGCAGCCATGGACGCCAACGTGTTTGCGGTGGCCGGCGCCACGATGATCAGCTCCGCCGCTTGCCCGAGTGCGACGTGACGAACCTGCGGGACGTCCTCGTGCACCGAGGTAGTAACCCGGTTCCGTGAGATCGCCTCCCAGGTCGGTAACCCAACGAAACGCAACGCGTCTGGTGTCGGCACCACATGCACGTTGTGGCCGTCGCCGATCAACAGCCGGACCAGATGCACCGTCTTGTACGCGGCGATGCCGCCGGTCACCCCAACAACGATCTCCATGCCGGCGATTCTCTCATCACCAACAGGGGCGGGTAGCGTTGCGGAGCATGTGCACGGTGGTGATCCGGGTGCCGGAACCCGGTCAAGGAGCGGTCCGGGTACTAGCCGTAAGGGACGAAAACCCGCATCGTCCCTGGCGTCCGCTGGGAGCGTGGTGGCCCGAATCGCCACAGGTCCGCGGTATCCAAGACGAACTGGCCGGCGGGGCATGGCTGGCGCTTGACGACCGGAGACTGGCGGTGCTGGTGAACCTGGCGGGCGGCGCGGACGTCGCCGTCCCGACATCGCGCGGCCACCTAGTGCTGGACGCCCTGGCCGATCTACCGCTACCCCAGCCGCTAACGACGCTCGGCTTCCATCTAGTCGCGGCTGACGCGACGGGAGCGACATTGACCTCCTGGAGGGGTGGGCGCCCCGAGCACCAACGGCTGACACCGGGCACCCACATGGTCTCGCACGCCGACCTCGACGACCCCAGCTTCCCGCGGATAGCGGCATGGCTGCCGGAGTTCGCCGCCGCCAGCACCGACACCGACCCGTGGTGGACGGCCTGGCTGGGGGTGCTCGCCGAGTCGGCTGAGCTTGACCCGACCGATCCGCGGGCCATCATCCGGGACAACCGGCCGGACGGTCATCCAACATTGTCGTTGCTTGTCGCCGCAATTTCGGTAGGCGCTGACGAGGACTGCGGAGGGGTCTATGCCGTGATGCACGAGTTCGACGAGCCGGGTGTGTGGGACACGCCGAAGCTAACGCCCCCGAGTGGGCGAACATGACGCTGAACGCGTGGTATGCCCGAAGTCGGCCCAGCTCAGGCGATCCCCGGCTGCGGGCTTCGACTGGCGGTCAGTGCGGGCGGCTGCCGACGGCTGCGTCCCTGCCAGACGTGACCGGTCGTCCCCGCGCTGAATACACGTGAGCCGCCCTGTTCGTGTTGGGTCAGTGAGCGGACCAGGTCGGTCAGCTCGTCGATGCGGCGGTGAGCGTCATCGAGTTGGGTCTGCAGCGCGATGATCCGGCGGATGCCGTTCAGATTGACGCCCTCTTCCTGCGATAGTCGCTGGATCAGCCGCAGACGGTAGACATCACGCGGCGAATAGCGGCGGCCACCACCCTTTGCCCGGCTAGGGACGACGAGTCCCAGCCGGTCGTAGGTACGTAGCGTCTGCGGGTGCATCTCGGCCAGCGTGGCGGCCACCGAGATGGTGAAGACCGGAGTATCCGGGTCCATGACCTGCGGAAGGCGTTCTGAGTTCATCGGTTGCTCGCCAACAATCCGTCGCGCGGGTTGGGCTCACGAGCGGCTTCCGCATAGGTTCGCAGGGCCGAACGGGCCGCGTCCGGGAGGTACCCCGGCACTTGGACGTCCACCGCTGCCAGCAAGTCGCCCTTCTCACCGTTCGGCTTCGTCACGCCCCGGCCACGGATGCGGAAGGTGCGGCCGTTCGGTGTTCCCGCCGGGATACGAAGCTTGACACTGCCGCCACCAAGGGTGGGGACCTCGACCTCGGCTCCCAGCGCGGCTTCGGTGAAGGTGACCGGCACGGTGACGGTCAAGTTATCGCCCTGACGTCCGAAGACCGGATGGGGGCGCACATGCACGATGACGTAGAGGTCACCCGCTGAGCCGCCGTTCTCGCCCGCGCTGCCCTTGCCCTTGATCCGGATCTTCTGGCCGTCGGTGACCCCCGCTGGGATCCGCACCTGCATGGTCTGCCGACTCTGGGTGCGGCCGCTGCCATGGCAGACCTCACACGGGTTGTCGACGATCAGGCCCCGCCCGCGGCACTCGCGGCAAGGCTCGGTGACCTGGAAGACGCCTCCTGAAGTTGACTGCTGCATGCCGGAACCCTGGCAGGTCGGACAAACCCGCGGCATCGTGCCAGCCTTGGCGCCGGTACCGCGGCAGGCTGGGCAGGCGTCATCGCTGGTCATCTGGACACCAACGGTGGTGCCTTCGACGGCCTGGATGAAACCGATCGTCACCTCCCCCTCGATATCAGAGCCACGACGTGGCCCCCGAGTGGTCGTAGTGCGACGACCACCGGACGCGCCAGCCTGCCCGAAGAGATTGCCGAGCAAGTCGCCGATCCCGGCGTCGCCCATGCTGCGGAAGATGTCCTCGCCGGACACGCCGCCACTGGGGGCACCTCCACCCCGGGGGAACCGGAAGCCGGATCCGAACAAGCTGCGTTGTTCGTCGTACTCGCGCCGCTTGTCTGGATCGCTCAGCACGTCGTGGGCTTCAGACGCCTCCTTGAAGCGCTGCTCGGCCGACTTGTCACCCGGGTGTTGGTCGGGATGGTTCTCACGGGCGATCTTCCGGAACGCCTTCTTGATCTGATCCGGCTTCGCGTCCTTCGGCACGCCCAGAATCTTGTAGTAGTCCTTCTCAACCCAATCTCTGGCGCTCATCGCCCAACCCCCTTCCCGCCTCTGATTACTCTTGTGGCACCGCCACGACGACACGAGCAGGACGCAGCACCAATTCGTTCAACCGGAAACCCACCTGCATCACCTCATGCACACGCATAGTGTCGGTGTCCGGATCTGGCACCTGCATCAAGGCCTCGTGCAGTCGTGGGTCGAACTCGTCGCCGACCTCACCGAACGACTCGAAGCCGTACGACTTGGTGACCTTGATCAACTCGTCGGCGGTCAGTCGGAATCCTCCGGTGAGATCTGCGTGGCTCTCAGCAGCCCTGATCGCATCGAAGACCGGCATGAGGTCGCGTAAAACGGCCTCGACGCCGCCCTGCCGGGCGAGCGCCCGGTCACGGTCGACTCGCCTCTTGTAATTGACGTACTCGGCCTGAACCCGTTGCAAGTCTTCGGTCCGTTCGGCCGCCAACGCCTCAAGTTCTGCCACCCGTGCCTCAAGCTCGGCCGCTGTCGCCTCGCCGTCGGCCGCTTCGGCGGCCGGAGCAGGAGCCCCGGCCTCAGCCGGGGTCTCCGCGTCCTGAGTCGGGGTCAGGTCGGTTTCTTCAGGCACCTCGACGGCGTCCTGCGCAACCGCCTGTTCCACCGGTTCGGTCATCGATATCAATCCTTCTTGTCCTCGTCGTCGACGATCTCGGCATCAACCACATCGTCATCGGCAGAGAAACTGTCGCTGGGACTCTCCTGAGCAGCCTGCGCAGCAGCCTGCTGTTCGGCCTGGCTGGCCTGATAGACAGCCTGCCCCATCGCCGAAGCTTTCTGGTTGAGGTCGTCCATGGCAGCCTTCACCGCATCATCATTGTCGGTGCCCTTCAGGGCCTCCTTCAATGCGCCCAGCGCCTCGACTACCGGGGTCTTGACGCCCTCGGGGATCTTGTCGGCATTCTCGTCCAGCAACTTCTCGGTGCGGAACGCCAAGCCGTCGGCGGCATTGCGCATCTCGACAGATTCTCGACGCTTCCGGTCGGCCTCCTCGTGCGCTTCGGCGTCCTTGACCATCCGGTCGATTTCGTCCTTGCCGAGTGCCGAACCGCCGGTGACCGTCATCGACTGCTCCTTGCCGGTAGCCATGTCCTTGGCGTAAACGTGCACGATGCCGTTGGCGTCGATGTCGAAGCTGACCTCGATCTGCGGCAGGCCGCGCGGAGCCGGCATCAGGCCAGTCAACTCGAAGTTGCCGAGCGACTTGTTGTCGCGGGCGAACTGCCGCTCGCCCTGGTAGACCTGAATCATCACCGACGGCTGGTTGTCTTCAGCAGTGGTGAAGATCTCCGAGCGCTTGGTCGGGATAGTGGTGTTGCGTTCGATGATCCGAGTCATCACGCCACCCTTGGTCTCGATGCCGAGGCTCAGCGGGGTGACATCGAGCAGCAAAACATCCTTGACCTCACCCTTCAGTACACCGGCCTGCAGGGACGCACCCAGCGCGACTACCTCGTCCGGGTTCACGCTCTTGTTCGGCTCCTTGCCGCCCGACAGTTCGCGGACAAGTTCCTGGACGGCTGGCATCCGGGTCGAGCCGCCGACCAAGATGATCTGGTCGATCTGGCTGACGTTCGCCTTGGCGTCGGACAGCACCGACTGGAACGGGCCCTTGCAGCGATCGAGCAAGTCTTGCGTCATGCGCTGGAACTCGGCTCGGGACAGCTTCTCTTCGAGGTGCAACGGGCCTTCGGCGCCGGCGGTGATGTACGGCAGGTTGATCTCGGTCTCCTGCACCTGTGAAAGCTCGATCTTGGCGCGCTCGGCGGCCTCCTTGAGCCGCTGACCTGCCATCTTGTCCTTAGCCAGGTCGATGCCGGTCTTGTTCTTGAACTGGGTTACCAGCCAGTCGATGACACGCTGATCCCAGTCGTCGCCACCCAGCCTCGGGTCGCCCTTGGTGGCCTTCACCTCGAAGACGCCCTCGCTGATGTCGAGCAGCGAGACGTCGAAAGTGCCGCCGCCGAGGTCGAAGACCAGCACGGTCTGTTCCTGGTCACCCTTGTCGAGGCCGTAGGCCAGGGCCGCTGCGGTGGGCTCGTTGATGATGCGGTCGACGGTCAGGCCAGCGATCTCACCGGCCTCTTTGGTGGCCTGGCGTTCGGCGTCGCCGAAGTAGGCGGGCACCGTGATTACCGCGTTGGTGATCGGTTCACCGAGGTATGCCTCGCCGTCGCGCTTCAGCTTCTGCAGCACGAAGGCGCTGATCTGCTGGGGATGGTAGGTCTTGCCGTCGATGTTGCTGGTCCAGTTGGTACCCATGTGACGCTTGACCGAGCGGATCGTCCGCTCTGGGTTGGTGACCGCCTGGCGCTTGGCCACCTCACCGGTCAGCACTTCACCGTTCTTGGTGAACGCGACGACCGACGGTGTCGTGCGGGAGCCCTCGGCGTTCGGGATGACCGTGGGCTCACCGCCTTCAAGAACTGCAATCACCGAATTGGTGGTGCCGAGGTCGATGCCTACTGCACGAGCCATTCTCTGTCTCCTTCTATTTCGTCCTTGGGACGTTTGAGTTCGTTCTGGGTTCATGTCTGCGGAGCTCGTCCGGGAGAGCAGCGCGGCAGGTTGAGTCTAGCGCACTCAAAGCCCAGAGTTGAGTCCACCTGACTCAACCACGACCAGCTCAGGGTTATTCCAGGGTGGGACGAGCATCTTCGCCACTCAAGACGAGCGCAGCGAAAGCGTGCGCAACAGTGGGGATGACAGTCCAAAACCCCGGCGCAACCGCCGCCGGGCGACTTCCGGACGAGACATCGAATCGGGCGATGACCTCGCCGGCGGGCTCAGATAACCGGAGTCGGCAACTCCTGGCCGGCGAAGTGCGCCGTCAGGTTGTCGCGGACCAGTTGACCCATCGCCTTACGCGTCTCGACGGTGCCGCTGGCATGATG
This sequence comes from Brooklawnia sp., assembly GCA_012517115.1. Classification (GTDB taxonomy): domain Bacteria; phylum Actinomycetota; class Actinomycetes; order Propionibacteriales; family Propionibacteriaceae; genus Brooklawnia. Next base: position 20,684 of record JAAYVP010000052.1, read on the forward strand.
CGGCTGCAAGAGCACGTTCGGCAAAGACAGGAACCGCGGATCGAAGTCGGGCTCGCCCTCGAAGACGTCCAATGCGGCAGACCCGAGTGTGCCGGCCGCCAGCGCCGCCAGCAGAGCCTCCTCGTCCACGTTCGCCGCTCGGCTGACATTGATCAGCATTCCCTCGGGCCCGAGCGCCTCAATGACCTCGCGCCCGACGATGTGCCTGGTCGCAGCCGAAGCCGCCAGAGTCACGAAGAGGAAGTCGGACCGTTCGGCGAGCGCCACCGGGTCGGCGATGAACTCCCACTGGCTGGCATAGGGTTTGGCCGCGACGTCGCTGTACGCGATGTCCATGTCGAATCCCGCCAAGCGCTTGGCGACCTCGAAGCCGATCCGGCCGAGCCCGAGGACGCCCGCCCGCTTGCCCCAAACCCGGCGCTGCAATTGGTACAGACCCTGGCTCGCCCACGACCCACTGCGCGCCCACGCCTCGGCGCCGACAATGCCACGCGACTGGGCGAGCATCATCGCCACACCCAGATCGGCCACATCGCCGGTCAACACGTCGGGGGTGTTGGTGACGCGGATTCCGCGGGCTCGGCAAGCATCCAGGTCGACCGCGTCATAGCCCACACCGTAGACCGAGACGATCTCCAGGTTCGGGCAGGCGGCAATCATGGCAGCATCGGCACCGAGCTCGCCCCGAGTGGCGATTGCGCGGATCTGCGGCCCAACCTCGGCAAGGAACGCCTCTTTGTCAGCTGCCTCGAAGTACCGGTGCACGGTGAAGGCTGCGTCCAGCGGCTCCTGATCCCATGCGGGGTACGGGCCGACCTGAAGAATGTGGGGCGTTGCCATGGGAACTCCTCGCTGAATCTGGGCCGTACCGACACCAATGGGAGCACTGATCTGTGCTGCCAAGATGTTACCCCGAAGCGCACCCCACCGGAGAGCAGAATGCGGCCGCTGTCAGCCGATGTGGAAGTAGCGGCGCACCATCTCGTCCAGCAGCCCCTTCTGTTCCAACAATTTGGTGCGCAAATCACGATCGCCGTAGCCCTGCAGTCTGGCCGCCCAGGAGTCGATCAGCCCCGGCGGGAAGACATCGTCGGCTTCGTAGCTTGCGCGCTGCGTCAACAACCGCTCCGCGGACTCGTAGCACGAGGTGGGCAATTGGTCGAGACCCGCCACTTTGGACGCGTCGCCGGCCACGTAGCGCTGTTCCGCGTACTCCTGCATACCCGGGTTGGTCAGTCCCTCGCGTGCCGCCACTGTGATACCGGCCAGCAGCAGGTGGATGTTGGCCGAACCGTCGGGGCTGCGTAGTTCGATGGTCTGGGCGTCGTTGGGCAACTCGCCGACCGGCGGCTCATTGGGATTGGCGTCGCGGAACATCCGGTCGTCCAGGTTCTGCCAACCCAGTGGGACGCGCACCAGCGCCGAGCGGTTCCGGTCGCCCCAACAAATCGCGGTGGGCGCCTCTTGGTGCGGCACCAACCGCAGAAACGAAGTCGGGACCGTATTACCGAACGCGGTCAGCGAGGCGGCGTGCGATAGGTAGCCGCCGATCACCTTCATCGCCTCGGCGGTCAGCCCCTTGCCCTGGCTGAACAAGTTGACCCCCTCGGCCATCAGGCGGGTATGGAAATGCATGCCGGACCCTGCCTGCCCGACCACGATCTTCGGCGAAAAGCTGACTTCCATGCCGTTGCGGTACGCCACCTGCCGCACCACCCACTTGGCTAGCGCCATCTGGTCGGCGGCGTCGCTGACCGGGACCGGCAAAAACTCGATCTCGTGCTGCACGTGCTGCTCGCCGTTGATCACGAAATTGCCGACCTCGGCGTGCGCGTACTTCAGCGAACAACCCATCTGTGCCAGGTGGTAGAGAGTCTGCTGCCTGATCTCTCCCCACTTCGAGAATGGCGGGGCTTCGTGGTATCCGCGCTGCTCAACGACCGGGTAGAGTTCCTCGGCCGGACTGAACAGGTAGTATTCCAGCTCGCCGAGGGCTTCCATCGAGGCGCCGGTCGCTCTGCCCAACGACTGCTGCGCCTTGTGGAGGATGTGCTCCGGGGCGCTGGCCAGTGGATTCCCGTCCACGTCGTAGAACGAGCACAGCAGGTCGAGTGAAGGGGTGCCACTGAACGGATTCACGAACGCCGACCGGAAGCGAGGCACTACGTAAAGGTCCGACGAGGTCGCCTCCACAAAACTGAACAGGCTCGATCCGTCGACCCGCTCACCCATGGTCAGCACCCGGTCGAGTTGCGCCCGGGACTGGATGACGAAGTTCAGCATCTTCAACCGACCGTCGCCACCGAGGTAGCGGAGGTTGAGCATCCGAATGTCGTTCGCCTCGATGTAGGCCATGATGTCGGTCTTGGTGAAATCTTCGGACGGCTTGTCGAGGGCTTGCACAAGCTGGTTCGGGTTCAGGGCGACGGTGTCAGATTCGAGCACGACTTCCTCCTCGGTGCGGACGAACCAAGTTTTTCACGCCTTCGCAGTAGACGTTGACGCGTCCGCCATGGCAAGACGACCTCACGGACCCGAAGTCGAGGGATTGCGCCGCGGATGGTCGACTGACAGGGTTAGCGCGTGACGACCACCTCGCGGCCGCAGATGACGACGCCCGAACGGCTAGTATTCGCGGCCGGGGACATCTTCGGTGGTGGCGGGGCCGCACTCATCAGCGTCCTCTACTTGTTCTACTTGACCGACGTCATCGGTATCCCGCCCGGCTACGCTGGCTTGGCGCTGCTGATACCTAAGATCTGGGACGCCATCAACGATCCGCTGATGGGCGCGCTGTCGGACAATGCCCGGACGCGCTGGGGGCGGCGGCGTCCGTTTATCGCGGTGGGAGGCAGCTTGCTGGCCTTCGCGATGGCCGCCATCTGGGCGCCGATCGGGAACTGGGACTCCACCACCGCCAAGACGCTGTGGGCGATCGGCGCCAACCTCTTCTACACCACCGCCGCGACGATGGTCGCGGTCCCATACGGCTCGCTGAGCACCGAGGTCACCACCGACTACGAGGAACGCAACCGCATCAACGTCATGCGGTTGGCTTTCTCGACCATCTCGGCGGCGCTGTGCACGCTCGGCGGCACCACCCTGCTCAGCTGGTACACAAGTGGACGCATCTCCAACCTCGAGCTCTACCTGCTGCTGGTGGGGGTTTTCGGCACCGTCTTCGTCGTCCCGATCCTCACCGTGGCGATCCGCTGCCGCGAACGCACACCAATCCCGACCGAACGCACCAGACTGTCGCTGGCCGGGGTGGTGAGTCCGCTCAAGCACGACTCGTTCCGTAAGCTGCTCGCACTCTACGTGTGTCAAGCCCTCACCATGGATGTGGTCAGCGCTCTGGTCTTCTTCTACTCGCTCTACGTGGTGCGCTTGAACGTCACCGTCTTCCTGGGCATCTTCATCACCGTAAACCTGATCGGTTTCATCGTGGTGGGCCGAGTGGTGCGCAGCGTGTCGAAGAATGTCATCTACCGCGCGCCGATCCCACTGGCACTGTTGGGTGCGCTCGGGATCGGGCTATACCCATCAGACTGGCCAGCCTTCGGGCCGTACCTTTGCGCGATCGCGGTGGCTGCCGGGATCTGCGGAGGTGTGCTGATGAGCTGGGTGATGTTCCCCGACGTCATCGACGATGCCGAACTCGCAACCGGGCGGCGCAATGCCGGCGCATTCTCGGGCTTGATGACCTTGATCCGCGGGCTGTCGACCGCGGTCGCCGTCCAACTGATCGGCCTGATGCTGCAGATCACCGGATACCAGGTGCCCACCGATTACTTCCAGCCCACCCAGCCGGCTGCTGTCCAGATCGGTATTCGGGCCACCATGGCCGGCACCATCATCGTCCTGATGAGCCTTGCCTGGTGGATCTCCGGCCGCTACCCGCTGACCCGCCCGGTCTGCGAGCGGATGCAGGTGCAATTGTGGCAGCAGCGGGCCGCAGACGGACGCACCGAGGAATCTGCGGGCGACCGATGAGCGTCGATGACCCCGGCATGGTTGCCAAGATGGCCCCACCCGGGCTTGCCGACCTGAGCAGGATCCTGGCCGGGCAGACGGTGGACGAGCGCCCGATCGCCGGCTTGGTCGCGTTCGTGGATGCCCGCCATGACTGCGCCGACTTCCGGATGGTCACCCTGCTGACGCTGTGGTACCGCGCCGGTTCGATGCTCAGTCCCGCTACCCGTGACGAGGTGCGCCGGGCCATTCTCGATTTCGCCTACTGGATGGACGAACCGGGTACCGACGCCATGTGCACCTGGTCGGAGAACCACCAGATCATCTTCGCCGCCTGCGAATACCTAGCGGGTCAGGCATTCACCGACGCGCGCTTCGGCAGCAGCGGTTTCACTGGACGCGACCGGATGCGCCGAGCCCGGCCGCGGCTCGACCGCTGGCTCGCCGACCGGTTCCGCTTCGGCTACACCGAATGGTCGTCCACCACCTACTACGAAGAGCATGCCGCTGGCCTTGGCCTGCTAGTCGAGCACGCGGCCGACGCCGCGTTGGCTGCCCGCGCCACGGCCGTGCTCGACCTACTCTTCGCCGACCTGGCGCTGCACGGTTTCCGTGGACGCCTCGTCACCACCAGCGGCAGGGCCTACGAGCAGCAAAAGAAGTATCCGGAGACCGCCGACGTAGATCAACTGATGGCGTGGGCGTTTCCAGCCGCTAGACAGGGCCTGCCGCCAACCAGCTTCGATCACAGCCGGATCAGTGGGCCACTTCTGCTGGGGACTCGGTACCGGGTCCCGGCGGCAATCGCGGCCATCGCCGACCAGACCGAGCCGGTGACGTTCCGCACCTCGACCGGGCTAGATGTCGGCGAGGTGGCGTCCCAGTACCCCCGACCGCCGAGCATTGAGGACGCCGGGATGCAACTGTGGGCGATGGAAGCGTTCACCATACCGGGCGCCATGAATCTGACCGCGGAAGCGATCGAGACTTACGGCATGCAGCACAACGCGTTCCTGGCCCCGCTAGCTCCGTTCGTCCGGTTTCGGCGCACTGGCCTGCTGCCGTTGCTGGCGAAACTGCTGCGGCCGGCCACTCGCGGAGTGGCGATCCAACGCGCCAACATCACCACTTGGCGGTCGGGCCACGCGCTGCTGTCGAGCGTTCAGCAGTACCATCCCGGCGACTTCGGCGACCAACAGCACCTGTGGACGCTGGCGCTGCCCGGTGACGTGGCGATCTTCGCCAACCATCCCGGCGCCCCGATCTTCGACAACAGCCAGCGCGGCTTCTCGCCCGCCGAATGGGTAGGTAACGGCATCAACCCAGCCACCGGGCAAGACGGCCCCGTGCTGCTGGCCTGCTACGACACCCGTGCGCTGCCCGGGCTGCTGGAGGCGCGGCCCCGGCAGCGACTGTCACACCTGTTCGCCCCGTTCGAACGGTTCGACGAGTGGCGGTTGGAGGACGACCGCTTGTGGGTACGAGCCGGCCCAGGCTGCGCGCTGCTGGTCGCCGACGGGCCCATCGAGCAGCTCGGAGATGAACTTGTCCGCCGCGGCCGGGTGACCGGCTGGGCCGTGGTGGCGGCCGCCGAGCCCTGCGACAGGCTCGCCGATTTCATCGCAGACGCGCACGGCTACCGGCTTCACCGACGGGGCGGCCAGCTGATCCTGACCGCGCCAGCTGGCGCGCCGCAGTGGCGGCTCGACCGGCGGCAGTTCAGCCGGGACGGTGTCCGGATCGAATCGGAGCACCCACGGTTCGACACCCCGTGGGTACGGGCCGAACGGCTGCCGAGCGTGCTGGAGTTCCAGGCCGGTGGTCATCGGCTTGTGCTGAGGCCCGACGGCCGAGCCACCGAGGCCGCCTCATGAGGCCGGCGCTACAGCGCACGGTGGCGCTGGCCGACGCCCTGGTCGGCAGGCTACTGGACGCCGAGCCGTTGCCCTGGACGTGGGGTCCGGGACTACTCGGGTATGCGCTGGCCCGGCTGCAGCACCGGCTGGCGGATCGCCGCTACGACCCCTACCTGCTGCGCTACTGCCGCGCCCACCTGGACACCGCCATGAACTCCTCCGACACTGTCGCCCCGGCGTTACTCACCGCTGAACTGACCCGCCAACAGGTGCCTGAGTTCGACCATCTCACTACCCGAGCGCTCGCCTACCTGCGCGGCGCCCCCGCGCTGCCGGGCGCACCGGGTGTCCCCAATCACCTGGGCAGCAGCGGCTACGCGCGCTGGTATCCGGATTCGGCGTGGGTCGACTCGCTGATGATGATCGGCATCCTGCCGGCGCTGGTCGGCGCCCAGCGCCACGACCGCGGCCTCATCGACAACGCGGCCGCGCTGCCACAACGCCTTGCCCGACTGTTGCGAGACGACACCACGGGCCTGTGGGCGCACTCGTGGTGGGCACCGGCCTGGCATTCCCCGGGCGGCCGCCGGTTCCCCGCCACGGTGTACTGGGCACGCGGCAACGGTTGGGTCGCGGCTGCCCTGCCGATGCTGCTGGAGGCGATCGGCCTCGACCACCCTGAGGCGGACGGCATCGTCCAGCTGAACGAGCAGACCGCGCTCGCCTTGGCGTCCCGGCAACGCCCCGAAGGCGGCTGGACGACGGTGCTGACCGGGCGCCCGCGCGGTCACCAAGAGGTCTCTGCGACGGCATTGATCGCGACCGGATGGCTGACGTCGATCCGGCTGGGTGTATTGCCGCCCGACTACCTGGAGCGTGCCCAGGCGGCGCTCGGCCGGGCGATGGAGAGCATCGTCGACGGCGCGTGTGGACCACGGTTGGTCGGTGTCTCAGGCCCGACGGTCCCGGTCCCGCTGGTGCCGCGGCTGGGCTACCTTGCGGTGCCCACCCAACCGGACGCCCCGTGGGGGGTCGCCGCGGTAGTCAGCGCCGCGCTGGCAGACGACGCCCTGAGTGGGTAGGCCCGTTCACGACTTCCGGGGAACTGCCCCGCTCCGCCTCCTGGTCCACACCAAGTCGCCCCGGCACCGGCACCGGGTACTGGGGCCCGGTAGGGAGTCGGCGCTCCTCGTGCCACTCATCCCCCTGAACCCACACATCCGACACCGTAATTCAGCGCCCGGCGCATCCGCGGTGCCGGCAAGGGCCCGACTTGGGACTTCCGGTTGCGTACTTCCGAGTCCCCTCCCTGTCCTCGCTGGAATCGGGCTAAGTTGGCCGCCATGGGTTTGCACAGCCCCTTTGCGCGCCGGCGGCTGATCAGCCGGAACGGTCGGATCCTGAACGGGGGCAGACTGGGACGCCCAGCTGACACCTTTCGATTCTCCGACCTGTTCGAGTCGCGCTGGAAGCTAGCGCTGTTCAGCGCGGACAAGCTCGCGTCGCTGACGGTCCCCGAGGCGGCCACGGCGATCGGCGGCTACGCGGCGTCCTATTCGCCGAGTCTGCTGCCGCGGCCCTGGTACTGGCAGGGTCTGGTTGCCGGGCTGGGCACGATGTTCGGCTACCAGAGCGGGCTGCTGCTGAGCTGGACGATCAGCGCCGTCGCCGAGAAGCTCGGCGTCGAAGTGACCATCAAACCCGGCTTGCGCCAAGGTGGCATGCTCGCCGGCGCCACCCTTGCGGGATTGGGCACCATCGCCATACCGCTGCGCTCGTTGCGCTGGCACCGCCGGAACGCCGACTACGTCCGCAAGCCGGGTCCAGATGCCTTCTGGGCGGTGGCCTCGGCGGGGGCCGCCTACGGCGTCTTCTTTGTGCTGATGGCCCAGTGGAAGGGCACGCTGTGGCTGATCAACCAACTGACCGGACGTCTGCACCATCGATTCGCGTTCGGGTTGGTGGCCCGGCTGACCGCCACGCTGGTGGTGTTGGCCACGATCCTGGTGGTGTTCGACCAGATCATCCTGCGCGGGGTCATCGGCGTGGCCATCACCGCCTCGGCTCGAGTCGACCTGCGCACCCCGGTAAACGTCTTCCAACCCACCACCCCGCTGCATTCCGGCAGCGCCGAGTCGCTGGTCAAATGGGACGATCTCGGTCTACAGGGCAAACGGTTCACGTGCGCCGGGCCGTCCCGTGAACGCATCTTGGCGGTGCTGGGTGAACCGGCTAGCCAACCGATTCGCGCCTACGCGTCCATGAACGGCCGCAGCCTGGACGAAGTGACCCAAACGGTGCTCGCCGAACTTGACCGGATGGGGGCCTGGTCGCGCAAAGCGATCCTGGTGGTCACGACGACCGGACGAGGCAACGTCAACGAGTGGAGCACCTCGGCGTTCGAGTTTCTCATGAGAGGTGACTGCGCGACAGCGGCCATGCAGTACTCCGGGTTGCCCTCTGCGGTGACCATGATGAGTTCCAAGCAGGTGCCGGTGGAGGCTTCCCGGATGCTCTTCGGCGCCATCGAAGAACGCATCGCGAGGCTGCCGAGCGACCGGCGTCCCAAGCTCTATCTGGCTGGCGAATCGTTGGGCGCATTCGGATCCAACGGCATTTTCGACTCCCCTGATGACTTGCTGAGCCGTGCCGCTGGCGGTGTGTGGACCGGTTGCCCCACCTTCGCGCCGCTACAGACCATGCTCACCCGCGCCCGAAACCCAAACTCGACGGTGGTCAGGCCGGTGGTTGACGATGGCCGCCATGTGCGCTTCGCGATGAACCCCGCCGACTTGTTGATCGACCCCAGCGGAGCGCGGTTCGGCGAGTGGGTGGAGCCCCGGTTCGTCTACTTGCAGAACGACACCGATCCGGTGGTCTGGTGGGGCACCCACCTGCTGTGGCGGCGTCCTGAGTGGCTGGACGAAATGACTGGCACGCGCACCCCAATGGGCCAGATGACCTGGTGGCCTTTCATCACGTTCTGGCAGATCGCCGCCGACATGCCTGTTTGCCGTTCAGTCGAGGCTGGTTTCGGGCACAAGTACCACGCGGCCCAGTGCGTCCCTGCCTGGGCCGGCGTCTTGGGCCTCGACTCGAAGACGGATTGGCAGCCCGTTATTGACGCTCTGAATACCGACGTACCCCCGGTCGCCCCGTAACGGAAGCTACGGTGGGTTGTATGGAACAACGCAGGCTTGGCGAAAGCGACCTTGTGGTGAGCGCGGTCGGCATGGGCGGCAACAACTTCTCGCGACCGAAGACCGACACCGAGACCCTGAAGGGCTCCATCGAAGTGATCCACGCGGCGATCGACGCCGGGATCACCTTCTTCGACGGCGCCGACATCTACGGGTCAGCGATCGGTCGCAGCGAGGAGTTCCTCGGCGCGGCGCTGAAGGGCAAGCGCGACCAAGTGGTGCTGTCCACCAAGTTCGGCTTCGCCGACACCGAGGCCTATCCGGGCATAGACCTCGGCCCCAAAGGCGGCGAAACCTACATCCGCCATGCCGTCGAACAGTCGTTGCGCAGACTGCAGACCGACCGCATTGACCTGCTGCAGATGCACTCCCCCGACCCAGCGACCCCGATCGCCGAGACACTGCGGGTGCTGACCGACCTCGTTGAGCAGGGCAAGGTGCGCTACCTAGGCAACTCCAACTTCAGTGCAGCCCAGATCGTCGAGGCCGATCAGACGGCACGCGCCGACGGCTTCGTCCGGTTCGTATCGGCACAAAACGAGTACTCCCTGATGGCCCGGGACGTGGAGCGCGAGATTTTGCCGACAGCGAACCGGCTGGGCCTGGGCTTCCTGCCCTACTTCCCGCTCTACAACGGATTGTTAACCGGCAAGTACACCGCCGAAGGCGGGCAGGGTCGGCTCAGCAAGATCAAGCCGCATCTGCTGGCCGGCGTCGACTGGGATCGGATGGCGGCCTACCAGCGCCTGTGCGACGCCGCCGGGCTGACGATGCTGCAGGCCACGGTCAGTTGGCTCGCCGCCCAGCCGCCGGTGACCTCGGTGATCGCCGGCGCTACCCGACCGGACCAGGCCCGGCAGAACGCCGCGGCACTGCGTCCGATGGACGGCGCACTCTTGCAGCAGATCAGTGAGCTGTTCGGCCCAGCCCGGGCAGGTTGACTCGCCGCATCCCGGCCCAGACGCTTGGCTGATCGGCGAGCCCGGTCTTCTGCGGTAGCGTTGCCGACAAGCCACGTAGCAGGAGGGACCACATGTCCGCACGTTCAACCGCCGGCACCGTCACCCAGTCGATTCTGCTGCTGGTGGCACGGCTGGGATTCGCCGCCATCTTGGTCGGCCGCGCCTGGTTCCGCTGGCAGGTTGAGGGCATGGCGAGCCAGGTCGCGCGGGTGACTGAGGCGGGGTTGCCGCAGCCGGAGTTGATCGCTACCGGCACGGTCCTGCTGGAGGCCTTGGGGGGCGCCATGCTGGCGCTCGGGCTGCTGACCCGGTTGGTGGCGGCCCTGGTAGTGGTCGAGAACGTGCTGATCATCGCGCTGTTGCGTTGGACGTCGGGACTCTTCGCCAACGACGGCGGTTTCGAGTACAACGTCGCACTCGCCAGCCTCGGCGTGGTCTTCGTGGCGGTCGGCGCATTCCATGCCGGGCTCGATACTTTGCTGTTTGGGCGCCGCCGGCTCGCCTCGATGGGAAATGAGGGCGTCGATCTCTATCAACCGAAGTTGGGCTCAACTCAGCTCTGACCGCCGCCGCGTCCGAACCGATCAGCTGCGGCCTGCGCGAGTTTCACAGCTGAATCACAGTGATTACACAGCGGGATCGGAGCCCAACCTGTCACCCTGCTGTCATGGCGAACGACGACGAGCGACTCACCCGTGCCGATGGCAGCCAATTGCATGTACTGGCGGTGGACGACGAACCCAGCCTCACTGAACTGCTCGACATGGCGCTGCGCTACGAAGGTTGGCAGGCCCACACCGCCGCCACCGGGTCGCAGGCAGTGAGGGTCGCCCGCGAAGTGCACCCCGACGCCATTGTCCTAGACATGATGCTGCCCGATTTCGACGGCTTGGAAGTGATGCGCCGTATCCGCGCTACCCAACCTGACATTCCGGTGATCTTCCTGACTGCGAAAGACACCGTTGCCGACCGCATCGCCGGGCTCACCGCTGGCGGCGATGACTACGTCACCAAACCGTTCAGTTTGGAGGAGTTGATCGCCCGGCTACGCGCCGTGCTGCGACGCAGCGGCGCCACCACCTCCCGCGCCGAATCGCTGCTGGCGGTCGGCGACCTAGTGATGGACGAGGACGCCCGCGAAGTGACCCGAGGCGGCGAGCCGATCCACTTGACCGCCACCGAGTTCGAGTTGCTGCGCTTCTTAATGCGCAATCCACGCCGCGTGCTCAGCAAGGCGCAGATCCTTGACCGGGTCTGGAACTACGACTTCGGCGGCCAAGAGAACGTCGTCGAGCTCTACATCAGCTACCTCCGCAAGAAGATCGACGCCGGACGCGAACCCATGATCCACACCATGCGGAGAGT
>JAAYVP010000053.1 GCA_012517115.1 Brooklawnia sp.
GGCCTGCAGATTCGCCGCCGTCAGCGCCGCCTTGGCGGCCCCCAGGGAGAGCCCGACCAGTTTCGGAACCGGGTAGCGCTCGGGGCCCTTCGAGAGCACTGCGACCATCTCAGTCTGCCGGACCACTCGGTCGCCCGGATTGGGTGTCGTGCTGATTACCAGACCGACTGGGACGGTCTCCGAGTAGTCCTCGGTGAAGCTGATCGTCATGTCGTTCGCCTCGGCGATCGCCGAAGCGTCCGCGCGGGTTTGGTTGAGCACTGACGGGGTGATGACGTAGCGTCCGGAGGCGAACCACCAACTGCCCGTCCCCACCGTCAAGGCGAGGATCGCCACCAGCATCGTCAGGAGCACCGCCCTCCGGCGTCGGTACCGTTGGGCCCGCGTTAGCCGGGGGAATCGTTCGCTGACGGCCGGTCTGTTCACCACTTCGGCCGGTGAATCGTCGCGCGGCCATGGCGGCTGGGCCGACTCTTCGGAGGGCTGCACTGGACGCGGCGGAACGCTCGGCTCACCGACCATGGACTCGACCACCGCCGGCATCGGTTCCACCGGAGTCAGCGGGCCGTAGTCGTCCAGGTCATCTGCGGCCGACGACGACGGCAAGCCAGCTAGTAGTGAGGTGGCCGCGCCCGGCGGGGCGATGACCTCCTTCGTCGAGACCGACCAGGGCAGCGCAGCCGCCGGGAAGACCATCGCGGCCAACGCGTCGTTGCCCCGCACTCCACGCTCCAGGGCGCGCCGAACTCGCCGCACGCGGCGCAGCAACTCGCGACCGTCGACCGGTCGAGCCTGCGGATTGCGGCGGGTGCAGGCGACCACCAACGCGTCCACGTAGTCCGGGATCGGATCACGACGCGCCTGAGCGGGATGCCTGCGTGCGAGCACCTCCGAGGGCAGCGGCACATCCTCGTTCACGTGCTTGTAGGCGACCGTGATGGGTGGCTCTCCGGTGTAGGGCTTGGTGCCGGTGAGCATCTCGAACAGCATGATCCCGGTCGAATAGACGTCCGACCAGGCGTGGGCGCGTCCGGTCGTCAGTAACTCGGGCGGCAGATAGCTGACCGTGCCGATCAGCAACCCCTGGGTGTGCGTCGACGTCTGGTTGGTCACCGCTCGGGCCAGCCCGAAATCGGCGACTTTGACCGCACCACGATGGCTGATCAAGACGTTCTCGGGCTTCACGTCGCGGTGCACCAGACCCGAGTCGTGGGCGACGGCCAGCGCCGCGGCCACCGGTTCGATCAACTGCAGAGCGCGCAGCGGGCTGAGTGGTGCGTCGCGGGTGATGATCGTGCGCAGAGTGCTGCCCTCGACGAACTCCATCACGATGTAGGGGCGGCCGTGGTCGTGGCCTTGATCGAAGATGCCGACAACGCTCTTGTCGCAAAGTCGGGCGGCAGCGCGCGCCTCACGATCGAACTTCGCGACAAAGTCGGGATCGTCGCCCAGGCCCTCGTGCATCACCTTGATGGCCACGATCCGTTCCAGCCGACGATCCCAAGCGCGGTAGACCGTGGCCATGCCGCCGCGGGCCAGCCGTTGGAGCACTTCGTAGCGGCCATCCAGCACGTCGCCGACCAGGGGGTCGGCACCGGTACCGGTTTTGCTCACGTTCGCTCCAGTCGGCTCGGGGAAGTCTCAACCAGTGTAGGTCGCCGGTCGCCGAGCGCCACATGGGGACAGGGCGTTTCGGCCTGCCTTAGGGTGTGGGTGTGACCGCAATGATGGGTTTGAAGACGAAGTTGGCTCTTGCTCGGACGTTGGTCTGGGTCGGGCTGCAGCCCTCTCCCGAGGTGCTCCGCGAACTCGTCGGTGGACTTTGCGCAGGTCGAGCTGATGTGATCGTGCTGGTACAGCCCGACGCCGACGCCGATGACCTGCTGCTCGGCCACCGCACCGCGCTGCAGTCCGCCGATGGGCGGGCGATCCTGGGGCTGGCTGCGGCGGGGGAGTTGGCCCGCCGGGCGCGGGCCGACCTGGTCGCCGCAGATGCGGTGGTGGCCCCCGTGCGTGCCCACGACTACGCACTAACGCTTGCGGTCGTGAAGCAACTCGCAGACCTGACCCGCTCCCTCGAAGACGTCCACGTGGACGCCGTCGTGGTGACGCCCGATCTGATCGACCCGGCGGTGGCGCTGGCACCGCCGACGGCAGTGGCAAGCAAGCCGTGGTTTGCGCAAGTGGACTCGCTGGCTCAGGCCCGTGCGCTGGTCGCTGCCGGTGCTCGCCGGCTAGCGCTGCCGACGATCAACTCGCAAGGCCAACTCGGCATGTCACCGCGCCAACTGGTGGACGCCTACCGCAGCACGCTCGCTGAGGCCTGGCGTGCCGAGATGGCGCAGTTCACCTTCAGCACGCTGCACCTCGGCCAACAGAGGCCACCGCACACGCTGGCTTCAGCGCGCCCGGACGGCAGCGTCCCCGGGCGTCCCACCCCCGATGCGCCGCCCGCGCGGGCGCCGTCCCATCACACGCCGACCAGCGAGGACGGCGATGGGGGCTGGCTTGGCGGGCATCACGAGCGCGGCCCCGACGACCACTGGTGATCAGTTGCGCCGCTGCACACACTGCCGGGCGAGTTCGACCAGCGCGGTGCGTCCGGCAGCGCTGATCGCGAGACCGTCCAGCGCGGCTACCGCTTCGGCGTGGTCGGCGGCAACGATCTGCTCGATCTCAGCCACCGCACCTGAGGCTAAGATGATCGACCGCGCCCGGTCGACTTCGGCGTCGGTCAGATCGTCGCGGCCCAGCATGGCGGTCAGGTGATCCCGATCGGCGGAGCCGGTGGCCTCCAAGACCCGGGCCAGTAGCACCGTGCGCTTGCCCTCGCGCAGGTCACCGGCTGCGGGCTTGCCGGTCTCGGCTTCGTCTGCGAAAACGCCGAGCAGGTCGTCCCGCAACTGGAAAGCCCGGCCCAGCGCCAGCCCGTAGTCGGCCAGCCCGGCCAGTACCGCACTGGACGCGCCACCGGCGGCCGCGCCGAACTGCACAGGACGCTGCACCGTGTAGCGGGAAGTCTTTTCCTCGGCGACCTTGGCCGCCAATTGCTCGGCGCTCGCGTCCGAGGACACCCCCACCTGGTATTGCGCGCACAGATCGAGCACCTGGCCACTGTTCACTTCGGTTCGCGCCGTATGCCAGTAGCCACGGGCGGCCTGCCAGGCTGCGGCGTCCAGGCCCGATGTCTCCACCAATTCACCCGACCAGACGAGCAGCTGGTCACCGAGCAGCACGGCCATGGCACGGCCAAACTCGGCTGGATCACCCACGCCATGCTGGCTGCGATGCCACTCCTCGAACTGCCGGTGGGCAGCCGGCCGGCCGCGGCGGGTGTCAGCCGCATCCAATACATCGTCATGGATCAGCACGCCCACGTGCAGCAACTCGATCGCGCTGATCGCCTGCCAGAGCGCGTCCGGCACCTCCTGGTCGTCAGCAGCCGCCACGAAACCCCAGTAGGCGAAGGCGGGCCGCAGCCGTTTGCCGCCAGCCGACAGGTCGCGCGCCACTTGGGTGAGCTGGGTGAGCGTCGGCGATACCGACTTGAGTCGACCAGTCAAGCGGGTGAGGTGGGCGTCGATCTCGGCGTCGACCCGATCACGGAACGCCGCCGATGTGGGGTCGGACGCGATTAGTTCCATGGGCCTCACGGTAGCGGATCGGCCTACAATCGCCTCCGTGCCCACTGACCAGACGATAGGCGAGCTGCTTGCCACCGCGACCGCACCCACTTTCAGTTTCGAGTTCTTCCCGCCGAAGGACGAAGCCGGCCAGCAACTGCTCACGAAGACCATCGGCGAGCTTGAGCCGCTGTGCCCAGACTGGGTTTCGGTGACTTACGGCGCCAATGGATCAAGTCGGCAGCGGACTTTGGATGCGACTATGGCGATCTTGCAGACCACCGACTTCCGTGTGATGGGTCACCTGACCTGCACAGGGCAGAGTGTCGATGAACTGAAGGCGGTGATCGACGCCTACGGCGATGCAGGAGTCCGGAACATCCTGGCAATCCGAGGCGACATGCCAGGTGGGCCGTCGGTGCCGTGGGAGCGGTATCCGGGCGGTCTGGCCAACGCCACTGAACTGGTGGAATTGGTGCGATCCCGCGGCGACTTCTGCGTTGGGGTCGCGGCATTCCCGGACGGTCACGCCACCTCGACGCTGGAGCAGGACGCCGAGATCCTGCTCGGCAAGCAACAGGCCGGGGCCAGCTTCGCGGTCACCCAACTCTTCTTCGAAGTGGGCCACTACTTCGAGTTGGTCGGACGCGCCCGCAGCGCTGGCTGCACCCTTCCGATCGTGCCCGGAATCATGCCGGTGACCAGCGTCAAGCAGCTGGGCAGATTCGCCGAGATGTCCGGCGCGGACATCCCCGCCCGGGTCGCCGAGCGATTGTTGGCGGCCCCGGACGATCCCGCGCAGGTGCGGATCACCGGATCGCAGATCGCCGCCGAGCTGTGCGAGCGACTGCTGGCAGGCCGGGCGCCCGGCCTGCACTTCTTCACGCAGAATCGCTCAGTGGCGACTCGAGAGATTCTCGCCATGCTCCGGGGCGACCATCGGTGATGTCGATCGTTACCAGTCGCCAGGTTGGCCGGGTGAGCGCCACATAGAGGACGCGAATGCCGCCGGGGGTCTGTTCGACGATCTCGTCAGGTGAGACCACGAGCGCCGCGTCAAACTCCAAACCCTTCGACTGCAACGCGGTCAGCACGCTCACCCGCTCGCCCACACCCACCGGCAGCGGCAGGCCGGCGACCATATCGGCCACCGAATGGTATCGGCCCGCAGGGGTGATCACTGCGATGGTGCCTTCGACCTCGGCGCCAAGTTGGCCGAGGGCTCGAGCCAACGACTCGCCCAGTCGCTCGGGTGCGCTGGTGAGCAGTCGCGGCGCCACCCCGGTGCGGCGCACCGCACGCGGCAGATCCGCGTCCGGGTAGACCGCAGTGATCACCTCGCCAGCCAACTCCATCACCTCAGCGGGCGAGCGGTAGTTGGTCGACAGCTTGAAGGTGCGGGACGCGCCCCGGCCGATCAGGTCACGCATCGCGCGGCGGGTTTCGTCGTCGTTGGGGTACGAACTCTGCGCGGTGTCACCCACCAGTGTCCAGGACGCTTGTGGCCCGCGCCGCCGCAGCATGCGCCATTGCATCGGTGTGATGTCTTGTGTCTCGTCCACCAGCACATGGGCATGGGTGACCGCCAGATCATCGTCCGGATCGATTTCGTGATGCGTGGTCAGCCTGTCCGCCAGCGTGACCAGCTCGGAGACGTCCGAACCATCGGTTAGGAAGAGGGTCGGATCGGTCTCCTCCTCGACCGGCGGCGGCCCGATCATCGCGGCGAGTTCGTCCAACAGCGCGATGTCGCTGACCGACCACTCGGGACGAGCGTGTTCACTGTCTGGGACGAAGCCGCGGGCATGCTGGAGGCTGTCCGAGAGGGCATGTCGCTCGGCGTCGTTGAGCACGTCGTGAGCGACCTTGTGCAGCAAAGCCGGGTCGGCCAGCCGGGCCAGCACCATTTCAGGGTTCAGTCGCGGCCACCAAGCGTTCAGGAACATCAAGTAGCTTGCCTGCGAGGTGACGATCTCGTCGAAGATCTCGCGCGGCAGATCGAGCAGCGCGGCGATGTCGGTGGGCAGCTTGCGCCAAAGCGCGTCCAGCAGTGCCTTCTCCAGCGGGCGGCGTGCACGATTCGCTTTGTGGGAAGCCAGCACGTCACGTCGAATGGTGGACAGCTCCGGCGCTTCGAGGGTGAGGATTTCCCCTTTCACGCTCACCCGGAGTCGCGTCCGATCGGTCACCAGCGGCTCCTGCACCGTCCGGCGCAGCACTTTGACCATTCGCAGGCTGCCCTTCACCAAGGCGGCGTCGCCCTCGTCCACCCGTTGGCTGCCGAAGCCGAGCACATCGGTGGCCAGGTCTCCGACCGACTTGAGCGTCACGGAGTCTTCACCCAGACCGGGCAGAACCCGCTCGATGTAGCGCATGAATAGATCGGTGGGGCCGACCACCAGCACGCCACCCTGCTCAAGACGTTTGCGGTGGGTGTAAAGCAAGAACGCGGCACGGTGCAACGCAACCACGGTCTTGCCGGTACCCGGACCGCCTGAGATGAGCGTCACGCCTTGGTAGGGCGCACGGATCGCCTCGTCCTGCTCGGCTTGGATGGTGGCGACGATGTCGCGCATCCGGGGCCCCCGGGCCCGCTTCAGGGACGCCATCAAAGCGCCCTCGCCGATGACCACCAGGTCGGTCTCGGTGGTGTCGTCCAGCAGATCGTCCTCGATGCCGGTCACTTTGTCGTCCCGACAACGCAGGACGCGCCGGCGCACCACGCCCATTGGATCGGCGGCGGTGGCACGATAGAACGGTTCGGCTGCGGGGGCGCGCCAGTCGATGACGAGGGGTTCGTATTCGTCGTCTCGCACCCCGATCCGCCCGACGTAGCGTGTCTCGGCAGGGTGGAAGTCGAGGCGCCCGAAGACCAGCCCTTCATGCTCGGCATCCAGGATCGCTAGCCGTTTGGCGGCTTGGAAGGCGAAGGCGTCCCGCTCGAACAGCGCGGTGCCATCTTCCTCACGCATCCAATCGGCGCGGTCGGTCTGGAACTTGGCTCGGCTTTCCGCCTCGACGTTGCGCGCCGAGGCCGTTGCTGTCTCGAGGTGGTCATACACCTTGTCGACGTGCGCTTGCTCGATGGCCAACTCGTTGGCCAGGATCTCGGACGCGTTTGGGGTGTCTGTCTCGGTCAACTTGATCCATCCTCAGAAAAAGACCTGAGGATCCATGCTACTCCCAGATACCAAGGGCTCTGCTAGTTGCGGAGTTGGGTGCCCGTCCCGTCGCTGTAGTAGATGGATCCGCCTTGGAAGTGCTGGATGACACCGTCGGAGTAGGGAATCTCGCCGGAGGTCGGCGCACCCAGTCGGCTGCGCACGTCGGGGTCGAGACGATAGTGGTCCCAGATGGCTCCGCTTACGGCGTGGGCACCATGCTGGGACGTCCAGATGATGACGCCGGTGTCGAACGAGACCAGGCGGGAACCGGAGACCGGTCCATCCGATTCGATACCCACTGCGGTGCCGAGGTGGCTATTGATGCCACCCATCGACTCGTAGACATCACCGATCGCTTCGATCACCGGCACCGTGGCGGCCATTTCGCCCCGGTCGAACCGCTCCAGGTCGTTGTATTCGATCAAGTCGATCAGCTCATTCGCGTACTGCGGATCGGTGGCATAGCCGGCAGCGTGGATCGCGCGGGCGAAGCTCTGCGGACTGGTGGTGTTGAAAGCGGCGGCGTAGCGGCTGTTATTGCGGAGGAAATGACCATGATCGAGGATCGAGTCGGTCAGCGACTGGTAAGAGCGGAAGTACGCCATCACGGTGACGTTCTGGCCGTTGATCACCTCCCAGGTGGGCAACTTGACGCAGTTGGTTGCATATGGGCCAGTGTCGGAACTGCACTTGACACCGAAGTAAGCCTGGCCGTAGCGCGACAGTGTGCTACCGCCCCAGCCCGATTCCAGGATGGCTTGGGCGAGGGTCACCGAGGCTGGGACGCCGTAGATCTCTTGAGACTCCTGCGCCATCGGGGCAACCGCGTTGATAAAGGTCGAGACCTTGGTGTAGGGCGCCATTTCTGAACTGCGCCCGTTGCTGGGCTGGGCGCTGGGGCTCGGTTCGGGCGTTGGTGTTGGTTCGGGTGTTGGGGTTGGTTCGGGCGTTGGGGTTGGTTCGGGCGTTGGGGTTGGTTCGGGCGTTGGTTCGGGTGTTGGTTCGGGTGTTGGTTCGGGTGTTGGGGTTGGTTCGGGTGTTGGTGTTGGTTCGGGTGTTGGGGTTGGTGTGTCGGTTGGCGTTGGGGTGTCCATGGGTGTCGGCATTGGGGATCGTGCGCCTGCTGTCTCGTCGGTGGTGTCATCGCCGGTTGCTTCCGCCGGAGTCTGGGCGGTTGGCGCAGGAGCATCAGGATCGGTGTAGTAGTTCACCGGCTCAACCTGATCAATCCATCCGGGCACCGTGACTGGGGTCGAGCGCGGCGAGAAAGAAGCCGACGCGATTGGGGGTGCCGAGTTGCTGCTGGGAGTCGCTGGGGCCATACTCGGGGCCGCCGAGTTCGTGCTCGGGGAGGCAGCACTCGGAGTGGTTATCGCTGGGGCGACGAAAACGGGTACCTGCGCGGCTCGATCCACTGTGAAGAAAGACTCGAGCAGCCGAGTCAGACCGAACCACGTTCCGAACCCGAGCAGCGGGACCAGGAGAAGGACGAGCAGTCGACGCAGGAGCATCTTTGTTCCCCTTGGGGTTGTCGACGACAGAATTCGCCGATGAACGATCCAATCCCGACGCAGTATTGAGTGATCTGCAGGTTCTTGCCAAGGCTGGCAAGCTCAAGTTGAGGTAGAGACTCAACCCGGAGCGCACCGACTCGAATCAGCGGTTAGTCTCCGATGACAAGGTGACTTCTGCGGCTCGCGGGGCGTTGCCACGAAATGTAGTTTCGAGCCATGACCAAGATCTGGGCCCATCGCGGCGCCTGCGCCGACGCACCCGAGAACACGCTGCCGGCTTTCCAGCTTGCTTTCGAACAGGGTGCGGATGGTATCGAACTGGACGTGCAGCGCACCCGCGATGGCGTCCTGGTGGTCTGTCATGACGAGACGATCGAACGCACCAGCAACGGCTCAGGGGCGATCGCCGAGTTGACCTTCGACGAGCTTCGTCACCACGACTTCAGTAATGGGCGCAGTGGGTATGCCGGGGTATCGATCCCGACGTTGGTCGAGGTACTCGATCTGGTGCGCGGCACCGACAAGGTGGTCGACATCGAACTGAAGAACTCGGTAGTGCGCTATCCGGGCATGGAGGAGCAGGTCGACGCGCTGGTGGCTGGGCTCGGACTGGTCGACCAAGTCTGGTACTCGTCGTTCAACCACCTCAGCTTGCTGCGCCTGGCAGAGCTGGGATCGCCGGTCGCGCGTGGCGTGCTCTACCTAGAGCAGCTAGTCCGGCCCTGGGAGTATGCCGCCGGCTTCGGGGCTGCTGCCCTGCATCCACTGGCCACTACGGTCGATGCCGACCTGGTCGAGGCCGCGCACGCCGCCGGTATCCGCGTCCATCCCTGGACGGTGGACGATCCGCGGACTATCGGGGCGCTGGCCGCCGCCGACGTGGATGCGATCATCACCAACTTGCCGCGGGTCGCCCGAGAGGTGATCTGATCGCGGTCCGGTGGCCCTTGACGACTCCGCCCAGGTGAGGCATAGTTAAAGCTCTTTCGAACACATATTCGAATGAACTTTAGGGGTGTGGCATGCGGGTCCGCAACGAACCGATCGCTGTGCGGTTGTCATCGGATGCGGTGCCTGCTCAGTTTGTCTGGCGCCGGCGCCTATGGCGGGTACTGGCGGTGCAACGAAGTTGGGTTGAGGCAGAGCCGTGGTGGGACGATCCGCGGGTGCGGCGAGCTCGTGGGCAGGACGCGCCGGCCAGATGGTCAAGCGAATTGGGCGGTCCCAGCCCACCCCCCGAAGCCAGGTCGCCTGGTGGCGACCTGCTCGGGGACCGAACGATTTGGCGGGTGGAGGCATCGGCTGGCGCCAGTGCTCAGGCCGGGGTTTACGAGCTGGCCTGCCGGGGGTCCGAGTGGCTGTTGCGAGCGATCGTCGATTGAAGGCCGGACGCGGAAGAAGGTGGAAAAGATGGTGGGGATGCGAGTGCAGGCCTGCCTGTTGGCCGCCAGGCACGGTGCCGATGCGCTGCTGGCGGGCCACCGGGCCGTCCATCCGGTCGCCCAGCCAGCAGAACTGTGGACCATGCTTGCCGTAGAACTGCCGTCGTTCGCGGAGTGGGCGTCCTACTTCGCGGTGCTCGAGGGCAGATACCGATTGAACGACCGGCAGGCCGACGATCTGCTGCGCGATCTTGGTGTCTTCCTCGATTTGGTCGACCAACAGTTGAGTCGACGCAGTCCGGTGGGCCATGACTGACGAATTTGTCCACTTGCGGGTCGCTTCGGGCTACTCGATGCAGTACGGTGCCGCACACCCCAGCGACCTGGTGGCCAAGGCGGCCGAGTACGACATGACAATGCTGGCCCTGACCGACCGCGACGGCATGTACGGGTCGGTCCGATTCGCCAAGGCCTGTCTGGCGTCCGGGATCACGCCTATCATCGGGGCAGACCTGGCAACCGTCTTCAGCCCGCAGCACCCGGCGTCCCGGCTGGGACGCCCGCCGAGCGCTGCCAAGGGCGGCTCGAGTGATGAGCTGTGGCGGGCCAACCAGGTCGGTGCCGACCGGGCGTTCGGGCTACCGCGGGTGGTGGTGCTGGCTCGCAGCCGCACCGGTTGGTCGCGGCTTTGCCGGCTGATCAGCGCAACCCACTTGTCCGGGCAGCGCGGGTTGCCAGTGGCGAGCGCCGAACTGATCGGCCAGTACTGTGCCGACGGCGAACTGACGGTCTTGCTGGGTGCCGACTCCGAACTGGGCATGGCGGTGGCCGACGACAATCGGTCCGCCGCCGAGGCAGAGTTAATGCGCTGGCAGCGGCTGGTCCCGCGAGAGCGACTGGTGGTTGCGGTCACCGACCAGTTCGTCGGCGGTCAGCAGGCTGCCTCGCGTCGGCAGGCGTCCCGGCTGTTGCGGTTGGCCGACGAACATGGGGTGGACGCGGTGCTGACCAACCAGGTGCGGATGGCCGAACGGCGTCAGGCGATGACCTGCGACGTGCTCGACTCCGCGCGGCGGCTGATGGCTCTCGACTCACGGGCCGTCGACCGACGCAGCGCCG
The DNA here is from genome assembly GCA_012517115.1 of Brooklawnia sp. Taxonomy (GTDB): domain Bacteria; phylum Actinomycetota; class Actinomycetes; order Propionibacteriales; family Propionibacteriaceae; genus Brooklawnia. The sequence goes on from JAAYVP010000053.1 coordinate 10,803, forward strand.
AGGGTTGGCTGAAGCCGGGGGAGCTGATGCGCCCCATCGCCGAAGCTGTCTCGCGGGCGTCCGGAAGAACCGACGACGGGCGGGCGCTATGGGCGCAGACCATCGAGTTGGCCGCCCGATGTGGCCTCGATCCGGTCGTAGACATCGGGCTGGGTGAGGTACACCTGCCCGAGTTCGAGCAACTCGGTACCACTAGGGCGCAGGCGCCGCGGGTGCTGCGGGCTCGCTGTGAGGCCGGCATTGCGGCGCGCTATCCGGTGGCCGATGAGCAACTGCTGCGCCGACTGGACGACGAGTTGGACGTGATCTCCCAACTCGGCTACGAGTCCTACTTTCTGACCGTCGCCGAGGTGGTCGCCATGATCGGCCAACTGGGCATCCGATGTGCGGCGCGCGGATCGGGTGCCGGCAGCCTGGTCAACTACCTGCTCGGCATCTCCGGGGTTGACCCGATCGCCCACCGGTTGATCATGGAACGGTTCTGTTCGCCGCTGCGCCAGGGCCTGCCCGACATCGACCTCGATGTCGAATCCGAACGCCGCACCGAGATCTACGCCAAGGTGCTGGAAACCTTCGGCGGCGACCGGGTGAGCTGCGTGGCGATGCTGGAGAGCTACCGCGTCCGGCATGCGGTGCGTGATGTCGGCCGGGCGCTGTCGTTGCCGCCCGCCGAGGTGGACGCGATCGCCAAGTCGTTCCCGCACATCCGCGCCCGGGACGCCCGCGCCGCGCTGCGCGACCTACCAGAACTGCGGGCCGCCGGGCTCGCCGAGGAACGCCTTGAGGTGTTGTTCGAACTGGTCGAAGCGCTCGACGGGCTGCCCCGCCACCTCGCGCTGCACCCGTGTGGGGTGATCTTGTCGGACGCCGGACTGGGCGACCGCACCCCGGTCGAGGCCAGCTTCGGCGGCTTCCCGATGAGCCAGTTCGACAAGGACGACGTCGAGGACATGGGCCTGCTCAAGCTCGACATCCTCGGTATCCGCATGCAGTCATCGATCGCCTACTGCCTAACCGAGATCGAGCGCACCTGCGGACCCGAGCAGGTGCCTGACGTGGACGCGCTGGCCCCCTTCGACGACCCGGCGGTCTATGACCTGATAGCCCACGCCCAGACCCTCGGCTGTTTCCAGATCGAGTCACCCGGCCAACGCGAGCTGCTTGGCAAGTTCGGGCCCGAGAACTTCGACGACGTCATCATCGACATCTCGTTGTTCCGGCCGGGGCCGGTGAAGTCCGACATGGTGGTGCCCTTCCTGGACGCCCGGCAGGGTTGGACGACCCCTCGTTACCTGCACCCCAGCCTGGCGCCAGTACTGGAGGCGACCTGTGGGGTGGTGGTCTTCCATGAGCAGATCATCGAGATCATCGCGGTGGTCACCGGCTGCAGCCTGGCCAAGGGGGACGAGGTGCGCCGTGCGCTCGGTGACTTCGAAGGCCAACGACAGGCCCGCAACTGGTTCCTGCCCCGGGCCAGGCTGCGCGGCTACCCCGAACCGATCGCCGAGCGAATCTGGCAGGTGTTGGCTTCGTTCGCGTCCTTCGGTTTCTGCCGGGCCCACGCCGCCGCATTCGCCCTGCCCACCTATCAATCCGCTTGGTTGAAGTGGTACTGGCCGGCTCATTTCATCGCCGGCATCCTCACTCACGACCCGGGCATGTACCCCAAGCGGCTGCTGGTCGCCGAGGCCCGCCGGATGGGGGTGCAGATCCTCGGCTTGGACATCAACGTCTCCGGGTCCGGCTATCGGGTAGAACCGGTGCGAGCTGCCGAGCCAGACTCGGGTGAGGGGTTCCAGCCGCCGCCCGGCCTACCTGACGGTTCCGATTGGGGGATCCGGCTGTCGCTTGCCGACGTGAAGGGCATTGAGGCCGCTGAGGTGCTGCGTATCGAGGCCGGCCAGCCGTACGTCTCGCTGTCCGACTTTTGGGCCCGCGCCCAGGTCGGCGCACCGGTGGTCGAGAACCTGATCGGGGTGGGCGCCTTCGACGCGCTCTACGGCATCGACATCGGTTGCCTGGTTCGAACCGGTGACCAGGTGACCCGACGCGACCTGCTGCTGGCGGCGGCCGATCTGAAACGCTTGGGTCAGGTCGAGGCACGAACCGCCCGGCGAGCCAAGGGGCTGCGGCCGGTGACCGACCGCTCACCGCTGGCCGGCGCGCTGACCACTGACGACCCGGCCCAGCAAGCGGCCCGGCAGGCCGTCGGCCAGGTGGTGCCCACCCGGTTGCGCGACAGCTTCGACGGCATACAACTGGCCCTTGATTTCGACCAACCCGGTGACGATGAACCGTCCGGCTGGCCCGGCGACGTGGTTGCGTCCGGGTTGCCCGAGATGAGCCGGGCCGACCAGTTGACCATCGAACTCGACGTGCTCGGGGTGGACGCCAGTCAGCACATCATCGAGTTTTACCGAGAGTTCCTCGACGCCTGCCGGGTGACCCGGTCGTCCGAACTGCTCGGCAGACGCAACAACAGCGAACTGCTGGTCGCCGGGGTCAAGGTCGCCACCCAGACCCCACCGGTCCGTTCCGGACGCCGGGTGGTCTTCCTCACCCTCGACGACGGTATCGGCCCCGTCGACGCCACCTTCTTCGAAGACGCTCAGGGTCCGTACGCGGCGACCGTCTTCTCGTCCTGGCTGTTGTTGGTGCGCGGCAATCTGCGGCGCACCGGCCCCCGTGGGGTCTCGTTGCTGGCCACCGGCGCCTGGGACCTGACTGGGCTGGCCGACCAGTGGGCCCGGCGGCAAGAAACGGGGCTGGACGCCCAGCAGGCGGCCGCCACGCTGCTCGCGCAACTGCCCTCGCCACCGGCCCGCAGCCGGCCGGTTCGTCGGCCGCTGCCGGACGACCCACAGGCCGCCGACCTGTATCCCGACGACCTGCATCCCGACGACGAACCCGACCCGAACCGGCACGCCCGGGCCGGTGGCATGGGGCGTCGCAGGGTCTTCCTGCATGCCAGCGGCTTCAAGCAGTCGCCGTACGCCGACACCCAGCCGGCTGGTCTGCCCGCCGCGCAGGCGCCGCGCAAACTCTGGCACTCCAGCCCGGGAAGCTCGGGACGATGAGCCGCACCCAGGTGATCCTGCACGTCGATATGGACGCCTTCTACGCCTCGGTCGAGATGGCCCGGCGTCCCGAACTGCGCGACGTGCCGATGTACGTCGGTGGCGCCGAACGTGGCGTGGTGCTCAGTGCCAACTACCCGGCTCGGGCGTACGGCATCGAGGGCGGTATGCCGTCGACCCGGGCCCGTCGGCTTTGCCCCCAGGCGGTCGCGGTGCCACCTGACTACGACACCTACACCGACGTCTCGGCCGGTGTGGTCCAACTGCTGCGCAGCCTCACCGACCGGGTCGAGGTGGCCAGCATCGACGAGGCCTTCTGCGACATCACCGGCGCGATTCGCCGACTCGGTGAACCTCGGACGATCGGTGAGTTACTGCGTGCCAAGGTCGCCGACGAACAACGCATCCCATGCTCGGTGGGCATCGGGCCGAGCAAATTCATCGCCAAGCTGGCCAGCAAGCAGGCCAAACCGGACGGCCTGGTCGAGGTGCCGCCCGACCGGATCACCGCCTTCCTGCACCCGTTGCCAGTAGAGGCGATCTGGGGTGTGGGGCCAGCCACTGCGTCCAGGCTGCACAAGCTGGGCTTGGCCACCATCGACGATCTTGCGCATACCCCGAAGCCCACCCTGCAGCGCGCTTTCGGCGCCGGCCAGGGGGCGCTGCTGCACGACCTGGCCTGGGGACGTGACAACCGGTCCATCCAAGCCACCGAACCGGAACACTCGGTCGGTGCCCAGACCACCTTCGGACGCGACACCGACGACCCCCGGGTGGTGCACGGCGAACTGCTGCGGATGGCGGCCAGGGCTTCTTCCCGGATGCGGGAGGCTGGCATGTGTGGACGCGCGGTGAGCATCTCGGTACGCTTCTCCGACTTCACCACCATCACTCGGACCACCCAACTGTCCAGCCCCACCGACGTCACCGACGAGGTCTACGCCCAAGCGGTGCGGCTCTACGAGGGCCTGCACCTGCAACGGGCCCGGATCCGGCGAGTGGGGGTCCGCATCGAGCGGCTGGTACCTGCCGCCGAGGCCTACCAGCAGCCCACCCTTGATGCCCCCGACCGCGGGATGCGCGAGGTCGAACTGGCCGCCGACGCACTCATCCGCCGGTTCGGGCCAAACGCCGTGGCTCGTGCGACTCTGGCCGGGTCAACTTGAACGCGGTATACTCCGCTGGTCGCCGCAGGGTAACGATTGGGATTCGCGGCTTCGAACACCTTCGAGTGACGCTTACACTGGAGTAACGATCAATGGCAGGAGGGGAGGGAAATGGCGCTCTCGGAAGAAGAACAGCGACTACTGGCCCAGTTGGAGGCCTCGCTGGCCGCAGACGATCCGAAGCTCGCCCAGACGCTAGGCTCCCACAACACGCCACGCCAGATACATGGCCGTCGCGCCGCATTAGCTGGCGTTCTTTTCATCATCGGTCTGGTGCTCTTAGTGGTTGGCCTGCAGACCATCTGGCCGCTGAGCGTGGTTGGTTTTATCGCCATGTTCGCGGCCACCGTCGTTGCGCTGGGCTCTTGGCGCAAGGCCACCGATCCCGCCGCACAGCCGCGTCCGTCACATAAGTCGACCTCCGAACCCTTCATGGGTCGAATGGAAGACCGTTGGCGTCGTCGTCAGGACGGCGACCTCTAAGCCCCAGCAAGGACCCCGAGTCCCCTCAGCTTGCGCCTGCCCCCGCCATGCCGCGCGTCCGCGGCGCTGCGGCGCGCCAGACCAGCGATCGTGGCAACACCAGGGCTTGCAGCCGCGTCCAGTTCGACTGGCCTGCCCGTAATTGCCGCGTGACCAGTTCAACATCCGCCCGGACCGCCACTTCCGCCGGAAGTCCGGGGGCGTAGTAGAGCCGTTCAACCAGCAGCGCGACGCGTTCCAGCGCAGCTCGGCCCTTCGCGTCCAACCCACCCCATCCGGTGGCAGCCACTTGACGAGGGGTGCTGGCCGGCCAATCAAGGCCTAGGTCGATGACGGTCGCCGCCAGCTCTCGCCAGGCCGCACTGACCTGCTGGCGGGCCGGAGCGGAGCCCAGCCGGGCGCGGCGTTGCAGCTGCCGCACAAGGCCGGGGGCGGACAGCAGCAGGATCACCCCCAGTGTCCCCAATACCCATCGCATGTCGATCGTCGGCGTGCCGGTGCCGAGGCCCGACTGCTCGTCCGGCGGGGCATTCGGTTCCTGGACCGGCGCGGGCGGGGCAGCCTCAATTGTGGGGGAGGGTTCGGCCTGCGACTCCGGGACAGTCTCGTCTGGCGCGGGCGCAGGCTCGGTCCATCCTGGCTCGGTCCCGATCGCAACCGTCGGTTCGAAGCGCACCCAGCCCAATCCCGAGAAGTAGAGCTCGGGCCAGGCATGCATGTCGTGGGAGGTGACCAACCATGAGCCGTCGTTCTGCTGGGTACCCGGGGTGAATCCGACCGCCACGCGTGCCGGGATACCGACCACACGCGCCATCAGCGACATGGCAGCCGAGTAATGGACGCAATAGCCGGCGAAGTCTCGGGTCAGGAAGTTGACCAGCGACTGGTAGCCGGTCCC
>JAAYVP010000387.1 GCA_012517115.1 Brooklawnia sp.
CTCGCTGTTGACCTGCCCAGACAACGCCGCTTGCCGCGTGATGGGATGGGTGGTCAGTTCTTTGCCGGCAAAGACCAGCCCGCTGGCCTGCTTTGGCGACATCTGCCCCACCATGCCCAACCAAGTCGTTGTCGGCGTGCCCTGGGCGGCCATCGAAGACCCGGCCTGCTCGGCCTCGCCCACCAACACCCGGAGTAGCCCGTCGACCCGGTTGGCCAGCTTCTGGGCCTGGGTCACCAAGCCCAGCCGCGCACTGTGCCCAAGCGCGGCGCGCTGTTCATGATTGATGCCGTCAAGCAGATCTGCCACCGCCGACAACACAGCCCCCGTCTGGCAGACCTCCGCGCCGGCAGATACCGGCTGCCGCCGTGCTGTGACGTCGGCGAGCCTCGTGGCGGCCCGCACCAGCCCAGACCGCGTACCCACCAGGTGGGTGTCGTTGGCGAGGGTCGGCATGAGGATGGCTCCGGTGGGGGTGTAGGGGGCGCTACACAGTCACAATAGTACACACATGCGAAAACATGCAAGACTCCCGCACCAAAACCTCCGACCAGTTTCACCAGGGGGGATACACCGCGATCTGCACAGCGCGAACCTCGTTGTCCTTCTGTGTCACACGGCTGCCTTGGCGGATGCCGGTTGCAGGTGCAGGCTGAACGTGCAAGCTGGCTGCCGACGGGCGACCATAGCTGCGTCAAGAGAGAGGCACTGTGATGAGATCCAGGCCCGATCGGGTGCGGGTGCGCGGCGCTCGAGTGCACAATCTGCGCGCAGTCGATGTCGACATCCCGCTCCACTCGCTGGTCGGCATTGCCGGGGTTTCGGGGTCCGGCAAATCGTCACTGGCAATGGGAGTGCTGTATGCCGAGGGAACCCGCCGCTATATCGAGGCACTGTCCACCTACACCCGTCGCCGGATGTCCCAGACTCCCCGTGCCGCGGTCGACTCGGTCGAACACGTTCCGGCGGCACTTGCGCTGCGCCACCGTCCCGAGGTGCCGAACATCCGCTCCACGTTCGGCACCTCCACCGAACTGCTGAATGTGCTGCGGTTGATGTTCTCGCGGCTCGGCTCACACCTGTGCCCCAACGGGCATCGCGTGCCACCGACGATCGACGTGGCTGCCGAGATCGCATTCGCCTGCCCGGTGTGTGGCCAGCACGTGCATGCGCCAGGGGCGGAGGACCTCTCCTTCAACTCCGCGGGCGCCTGTCCCAGCTGCCAGGGGACCGGCGTCGTGCGCACCGTCGACGATTCGACGCTAGTCCCCGACCCCACCAAGTCCATCGACGAGGGCGCCGTCGTCCCATGGCAGATGTTCGGCTTCAATGTGCAACCCGACATCGCGCGCGAGTTCGGCGTCCGCACCGATGTGCCCTGGAACCAACTGAGCCACGCCGAACGCCAGATCGTGCTCGCCGGGCCTGAGGAGAAAAAGCACATTACCGTCACCTCCAAGAAGGGGATTCATCATCTTGACTTCACTTTCCGCAACGCACGTCTGACAGTCACCGAGGAACTGAAACGCGCTGACACCGAGAAGCGATACGCCAAGGTCAGCCGCTTCCTGCGAGAAGGGGTCTGCCCCGAGTGTCAGGGCAGCCGTCTCAGCGCCGCCGCGCGTGCCCCTCGGATAGGTGAGCTGAACCTGGCGGAGGTCACCGCGAAGACTCTGGACGATGTGCTCGGGTGGGTTCAGGAGGTCCCAGCGACGCTGCCTGCTGACATGCACCAGATGGCCCGGGCGCTCATCGAAACCCTGGTCGAGATGGCCCGTCGCTTGGTTGAGTTGGGCCTGGGATATCTCACGCTGGATCGCGCCGGCTCGACGCTGTCCACGGGTGAGCGACAACGCGCTCAACTGGCGCGAGCCGTCCGCAACCGCACCACAGGCGTCCTCTACGTCTTGGACGAGCCCTCCATCGGTCTCCATCCTGCCAATGTCGACGGCCTGCTCGGCGTGATGCGCGACCTGCTCGCTGACGGCAATTCGGTGGTCTTCGTCGACCACGACCTGCAGGTCCTGCGCGAGGCGGACTGGCTGATCGAGATGGGCCCCGGCTCAGGGACCGAGGGCGGCACCGTTCTCGCCGCGGGGGAGCCGGACGCTCTGAAGGAGGTGCCCGGCTCGCTGCTTGCAGGTTTTCTGGCGGGCGACGAACCAGTTGTCGTCCGCGCCACCGCCGATGCGGTGAGCCTGTTTGGCCACGGAGCCATTCATCTCGAGACCGAGGCCATCTACACCGTCCACCCCCTTGCAGTCGACATCCCACTCGGTCGGCTGACGGCCGTCACGGGCGTCTCCGGATCCGGCAAGACCACCCTGCTACTTGAATCGCTGGTTCCCGCCCTGCAAGCACGCTCCGACACCGGCCGGGCGGCGGTTCCCGATCATATTCGTTCACTCACGGCCCCGGAAGGCATCAGGGTCCAGGTGGTCGATGCAACCCCGATCGGCCAGAACGTGCGCTCCACGGTGGCCACCTATTCCGGCGTCATGGATGAGCTGCGCAAGGCCTACGCCGCCACCGAAGCTGCCAGCTCGGCGGGACTAACGGCCTCGGACTTCTCGTACAACACCGGGTCGCTTGCCTGTCCTCGCTGCGCCGGCACCGGCGAGGTGTCACTTGATGTGCAATTCCTCCCCGACATCGACATCGTGTGTCCCGAATGCGCTGGTAGCCGCTTCGCCCCGAGTGCCGACGCCTACCTCCGCGCCGGGATTTCCCTGCCCGGTCTGCTGCGATGCACCGTCAGCCAGGCCTTGGCACGCACGACCGACCTCCCGAGCGTCCACCGGCGTCTGTCGGGGCTGGACGAACTGGGACTCGGCTACCTCACCCTCGGTGAGGCGACGCCGGCGCTGTCCGGTGGGGAGGCCCAGCGGCTGAAGCTCGTGAGCCAACTGCACCGCGACCAGACCGACACGGTCTTCGTGCTCGACGAACCGAGCGTTGGCCTGCATCCCCTCGACATGCGCACCCTGCTGCGCGTGCTCCAACGATTGACCGACCGCGGTGCAACCGTCATCGTGATCGACCACGACCTTGATCTGATCGCCAACGCTGACTATATGATCGACCTCGGCCCCGGCGGCGGGAAGGACGGCGGCAGGGTCGTCGCCAGCGGAACCCCGATCGAACTCGCCCTAGATCC
>JAAYVP010000388.1 GCA_012517115.1 Brooklawnia sp.
GCCTCCGCCGGGGCGATTCCCGCCTGCGGGCTACCAGCCAGCTCGCGCACCTGCAGGTTCAGGATCGCGACATGCTCGGCCAGGGTGCGTGACTTATCCTCGGCCAGCGAGATCTCCAGCGACAGCTGAAGACAGACACCGAGCAGCAGCAGAATCGCCAGAAAGAACAGCAGGTTCGACGGCACCGCGACGCCGACCAATCTGGCCAGGCTCGCCAGCAGCCCGGGGAACAGCGCCAACACGATGGTGGCCAACCCCACCACCATCCACAGCGCCACGTACTTCTCACGCAGCCGCCGGGAACGAACCAGGTTGAACAGGAAGACGATCGTGATAACCGCTATCACCAAGAAGAACATGGTGCCGCTCATTTGGCATTCTCCTCATCTGTGAGCTTGACCGGACGCCTGGTCAAGGCAACCAGCAGCGCGAACATCGAGCGGAACAGGTAGATCGCCGCCTTGTACGGATTGTTGGACGGGGTGCCCGCGCGCCGCGGACGCATCTCGACTGGCACCTGGGTCACGGTCAAACCCGACCGGATGGCAACGACCAATGAGTCGACGGTGTCGCCGAGGTACTCCACCGGGTAGTGCTTCACATACTGCGCGATTGCCACCCGGTCGGCGGCCCGGAAGCCGCTGGTGATGTCGGTCAGCTTCGTCTTCGCCAACGAGCTCACGATTCCGGCGAGCATCGACATGGCCCATTTGCGGGGGCCACGGACCTCGTAGTCGCCTCGGCCGGCGAAGCGCGCGCCGATCGAGATGTTGGCGTGCTCAAGACCGGCGAGCACAGTGCGCACGTTGCGTGGATCGTGCTGTCCGTCGGCGTCCAATTGGATGGCCTGGTCGTAGCCGAACAGCTGGGCATAGTTGTAGCCACAACGCATGGCTCCACCGACACCCAAGTTGTACGGCAAACTGAGGACCCGCGCACCAGCTGCTTCAGCGACCTCGACGGTTCGGTCGGTGGAGCCGTCGTCCACGACGATGAGGTCGACTTCCGGCAGCTCGGCCACGACCTCGGCGATGGTGGCCCCGATAGCCTCTTCCTCGTTCCACGCAGGTATGATCACCAAGATCTTCGGCATGTCCACCTTCCGTTCGCGGGCCCGGACAACAGACACAGGATAGCCGGGACTACTGGTAGCCCAGTTCTTCCAAAGCCGCGTCGTCGATGCCGAAGTGGTGCGCGATCTCATGCACCACGGTCGTGTGGATCTCGGCGACTAGATCGTCCTCGGTTTCACAGACCGACTTGTGTGGCTCGCGAAAGATCAAGATCCGATCCGGCAGCACCCCGCCATAGTCGGCGCCCCGCTCGGTGAGTGGAATGCCGTCGTAGCAGCCGAAGACGTCCTCCCCGGCAGAGGGCGCATCGGCCACTAGGACGACGCAGTTGTCGATGAGGCCGGCCAGTTCGTCCGGAATTGAGTCGAGCGCGCGGTTGACACACTCGTCGAACACCTCGTCGCTGACCTGGATCGGCATTCCGCAAGCATATGGCAGGCCAACGCCGGGACGGGCCTGAGTCTCCTCGGGCCTGCCCCGGCGGCTTGCTTTCGAACGGTCAGGAAACCGCTGGTCAGGCGTCCGCCGCCACGGCCACCTTGACGGCCGCCACCTCAATGTCGATGCCGACCTTGTCGCTCACCAGCACGCCACCGGTCTCCAGTGCCGCGTTGAAGGCGACGCCGTAGTCCTGGCGGTTGATCGACGTCGAACCCTCGAAGCCGATCCGGGTATTGCCGAACGGATCCTGGGCGAGACCACCGAATTCGAAGTCGATCGAGATCTGATGCGTGGTCTGCTTGATGGTCAGGTCTCCGCTGATGCGCACAGTGTCTTCGTCCACCTGCTCGACCTTGGTTGAGTTGAAGGTGATCGTGGGGTACTTCTCCACTTCGAGGAAATCGTTGGTGCGCAGGTGGTCGTCGCGCATCTGGTTGTTGGTGTCGATGGACGCGGTCTGGATGGTCACGCTCACGCTGGACGCCGCAGGGTTCTCCCCATCAATGTGGGCGGTGCCCTCGAACTCGGCGAAATGACCACGAACCTTGGTGACCATTGCGTGCCGAGCCGAGAAGCCGATGCGAGTGTGGGCGGGATCCAGCGTCCAGGTGCCGGTCAGCGCGTTGGTGTCAGCCATGATCGTTCTCCTGTCTTGGCGCCGGTGTCTCCGGTCGCTTTCACCATCCACAACTAAATTGATGCGTCAACTATTCCTTTGAAGGAAGAGACTTCGCCCGTCAACCATCTTGATCTAGTGGATCCCAGTCCCTCAGATGAAGACGATCTGGGCGCCCTCGCTGATCTCAATGAAGTCGGCAGCGGAGATGACTCCCACCGTCGCATCGTGCAGGTCGGCCTCGATCATCTTCATCATGTCGAAGGTCAGCTTGCACGCGTAGAAGTGGGCTCCAGCCGCGGCAAGCAAGTCCAGGAACGCTGGCACGTCGGGAATCTCCAGGTCGGCCATCTGCTGCTTCATCATCCTGGTGGCGAAAGCGGTCATGCCCGGCAACCCACCCAATTGCTGCGGCATCGACCGATACTCCAGGCCGGGTCGCAGCCGGCCGAGTTGGGGCATGTGCATGGCCGTGTTGCCGGTCAGGGTGAACTGCAGCTTGTGGTTGAGCTTCTTGTTGATGATGTCCAAACCCCAGAACGTGAAGAAGATATGGACCTCGCAACCCTCGCCTAGGGCGGCATTACCCATGATCAGCGCCGGATAAGCCATATCGAGGTTGCCTTTGGAACAGATGAAGGCCATCTTGCGTGGCCCGGGCGGCGGGACGGTCGGCACGAACTGGCTGTCGGTCGTGCCGGTCGTGGTAGGGGCCGCAACACGCGGCCCGAAGTCCGGCATGGTGAAGCCGGCAGGAATCTCAGTCATCGGCAGTCCCTTCTAGACGCAGCCGACGGGCTTGGGCAGGCCGGCCAGCCAGGCCATCTTCTTGACTGGCTTGCCCGGATAAAGCCGGTAGAGCTCTTTCACGTCGAAGCCACCGACGGTCTGCAGGCGGCGCAGCGTCGGAGTGACGCCGGTGCGGGCAGAGTCTTGGCGCATGAACCTGATCGGCGCCCAATGCGCCTCGTCCAACTCGACATCTATCAGTGCCGCAAGCTCGACGGCTAACTCCTCGCTCCACTGGTCGCGGTTAATGAAGAACCCTTCGTCATTGACCTCGAAGGTGTGACCTTTGACGGTGTTGGTGGGCATCTCAATCCTCCTGGTCTTTGCCGGCCATGGACATCAGGGTCGGGACGGGCAGACTGCGCCCGCGCATCAGCACCTGCCAGTACAGCTTCTCGAACAACAGTTTGCCCCAATGGTTGATCCGCGACCGTCCGAGCAGTCGCATCGGCCCGACGAGCGGCAGCGGATACCTCCCCGTCAACGGCTCAGTGTCGTAGTTGAAGTCGAGCAGCAGCGCCTCGCCGCGTCCCGATTCGATGAAGCAGTTGGCGTGACCGTCGAAGGCGTTGGGCAGCGGTCTTCCGGCGATCGCGGCTTGGAAGTTATCGCCGAACAGTTCCACCGCGAAATGGGCCACTGCACCTGCCTTCGAGGTGGGCAAATCGGTCGCGTCACCGAACGCGAAGATGTTGTCGTACCTGGTGGACCTCAGAGTCTGCTTGTCCACTTGGACGAAGCCGGACTCGTCGCCGATCCCGGACTCGAAGACATACTGCTGGCCGGTGTTCAACGGAACGGTGACCAGCAGGTCGAACGGTAGTTCGCGACCGTCATAGGCGATCAGCGTCGAGTGCTCGTTGTCGACTCGCTCCACCGCAAAGTCGGTGGCGAGCCTGATCGAGCGATCCTCCAGCAGGTTGCCCAGTTCGCGGGCGGCGATCGGCTTGGTGAAGGCGCCGTCCAGTGGGGTGACGAACGTGATGTCGACCTTGTGCCGCAGTCCCCGGCGCCGAAAGTGATCATCGGCAAGGAAGGCGAACTCCAACGGCGCCACCGGGCACTTGATCGGCATCTCAGTGATGTGGACCAGCAACCGGCCGCCACGGAACCCTGCCAGAACGTCCTGCAGCGCCAGAGCGCCGGCCATGGTGTAGAAGTCGAAAACCTTCCGGTACCACAGGCTGCCGTCACCCATGCCGGGTGTCAGATCAGGACGCGGCACCGTGCCAGTCGCGATCAACAACCAGTCGTAACCGAGGATCCGGCCGTCGTCGAGGTCGACTTCGTTGTCGTCCGGGCGGACACGGCTGATACCCGATCGAACGAAGGCCACCCTCGGCGGTAAAAAACTGCTTCTAGGCTTGGTGATTTGCTTCGCCGTTGCGGTACCGAACGGGATGAACAGGTACCCGGGTTGGTAGTGGTGATCGTCATCGCGATCCACGATGGTGATCGACCAGCTTCGATCGAGTTGGTCGGCCAGCCGGTTCGCGAGCATGGTGCCAGCGGTTCCGGCACCCAGGATGAGCACGCGCCTCATCCCCACATGATACCCCCTTGGGTATCTGGCGAGTTGGGGATTGCCAGCGCCCTGGCTCGACGTTGGCGCCGGCTGGATCGGCACACCAACGGCGTATCCGCCCTCGCAAGCGGTTGCAGTGTCAGTCGGCCAACTCCGCCAACGGCACCTCGGGGTCGCGTAGCCGCTCCGGATCAACCCGGTGCCCGACTACCTGCCGCAGAAGATCGTTGACGTCCCAAATGTTCACGTTCATTGCGGCGGTGACCAGGCCATTCTCGAGCCAGAACGCGATGAACTCGCCGTCCGCCATGCTGCCCCGCAGCACAACCTCGGCGTCGGTCGACGCATGCCCGACGTACTCCATCCCCAGGTCGTACTGGTCGGTGTAGAAGTACGGCAGCCAGTCATATCCGCCCGGTCGATCAAGAACGCTAAGTCCGGCGAGGCGGCCCAACCGGATCGCGTTGTCCCAGTGCTCGACCCGAATCCGGTGGCCCAGCAGCGTATTGCGGGCGTTGGCGACGTCCCCGGCGGCCCACACGTTGGGGTCGGAAGTCTGCAACCGTTCGTCCACGACCACGCCGTTGTCGACAACCAATCCGGCGTCCTCAGCCAGGCCGGTGTTCGGAACAGCACCGATCCCAACGAGCACAACATCTGCCGGCAGCACCTCGCCGTTCACCCGGACGCCGGTGACCACCCCGTGGCTGCCCTCGAATCCCTCGACGCTGACCCGGGTGCGCAGATCGACCCCGTGGTCCACATGCAACCGCGCGAAATGCTCGGCAATGGTCTCACCGAGCACATTCACCAGCGGGAGCGGGTCTCGTTCCAGCACCGTCACCTGGCAGCCCGCCAGCCGCGCCGCGGCGGCCGCCTCCAGCCCGATCCACCCGCCGCCGACTAGGACGATCCGGCGCTGGGCCTGAAGGTCGGCGCGCAACGCGAGTCCGTCCCCCATGGTGCGCAGCGTTCGGACGCCGGCCAGTTCAGCGCCGGGCAGCCTAATGGTTCGGGCCCGCGAACCGGTGGCGAGTACCAACCGGTCATACGGCACCTCATTGCCGGACGCCAACCGGACGCGGCGTCTGGTCAGATCACAGCTAACGGCACCGTCGCCGAAATGCGTCTCGACACCGGCGTCTGCGTAGTAGTTCGCCTCGTGCACATACAGCGAATCAGGCTCGGCCTTGCCCTGCAGCACTTCCTTCGACAGGCCAGGTCGCTCGTAGGGGCGATACGGTTCATCACCGATCAGTGTGACCTGGCCGTCGAATCCCTCGTCATGGAGCGTCTCCACCACCTTCGCGCCCGCGAGACCGGCCCCAACCACAACCACCATGTCGCTCATCTCATACCTCCAGACAGTTCAGGCAAGCAGAAGTTCGATCTTGGTCTGCAGTTCCGGCGGTGGTGTGGTCTCAGGTTCGTTGAGGTAGAACTCAAAGACCAGTCCGCCCGGTCGTTCGCCCTGCTCAGCCACCCATTTCAGCAACTCGGCATAGACTTCACCAAGTTGCTGGTAAGGACCGACATGCATCGTCACCACTCGACGTCCGGCGGGAATTGTGCTGGCCACCACCGGCCCGGAGCCAGGCAACTCACGCGCCGTTGGGTAGCCGATCATCACCTGAAAGTCGGGCCCCTCTGACAGGTAGCCAACGAACGGTGGCCCCGAAGGCACCTCGCCGAGACTGCTGAGATGTCCGCTCACCGCCGGAAACGCGGCGCCGACGATCATCGGCAGGTCCTGGATGGAACTGACCTCGAACACCGCAAGAGCCGGATGCTCCGGCTTGTCAACGATCGCATAAGAGCGCACCACGGCTGCCCCAATCCTCGCTAAGAGGACCCAGCCTACGCCTGGACGCGAGCGATTTCACAGACCCAGCAGCTTGGCCTTCGCCGCAGCGAACTCCTCAACAGACAGCAGGCCACGCTCGTGAAGTTGGGCGAGACGCTCCAACTGCTCCAGTGGATCGGCGGTGGCCGCGGCTGGAGCCGCTGTCGCCACCGGCAGCTGGGCGGCCACGGCGCGTGCCGCGGCGTCGTCGATCGCTGCTTGCTGGGCCTGCGCCTGGGCTGCCGTCAACTGCTGTCTCTGGGCCTCCGCCTGACGCTGGCTGGCGGCCACCGAACCCGAGACCTTGGTGGCCGTGCCCACCACCACAGCGGTGCGCGCAGCGGTACCTAGCAGGGATGGGGGACGTTGGCGTCGTGGACGAACCATGGTTTTATCCCTTTCGTGGTTGCTTCAGCCGCCGATCCGGCTAGCGATCAACCCGGTGACGACAACTGAAGTGATGGTTACGGTGGAAAACCCCGCGATGATCATCTTCGGCAAGATCTGGCCTTCGATCGCAGCGACTTCTTCCGGGGTCTCTCCGGCGCCCCGGGCGGCCTCTTGGGACAGGATCATCGTGCCGGGGAAACCGTACAGCGAGGTCAACCCGATGGCGATTGACATCGGGATCGTGTAGCCCAACAACTTGCCTGCGATAGCAGCGAACAACGCAATCCCGATCAAGCCGACCACGAACGCGATCAACAGCGGCACCGCGAGGGCAGCCACGTCGGCAGGCTGCACGGTGGCCAGCGGTCCGAAGACGAGGATCAAGATGGCGAGCATCATCAGGCCGTAGGCGTCGATGCCGTTCAAAATGCCGGGCTTGAAAACGCCGTAAGCGCGCAGCGCGATACCGAAGATCAGTGCCACCACGAAGGTGTTCAGGATGCCGTTGGTGATGTTGTTGATCGAGATGGACAGCAGCACCACCGCACCGACCACCAGCAGCGTGCCCGGAGTGGTTCGGAAAGCAGCGGGAATCTTCGACTCCGTCGCGGTTGCCGTTTCTTCGACCACTGCCGGCGCCAGGTTGCCCGCCCGATACTCGGCGCTCAGCCGTGACGCCTCCTGCTTCAAGATCAGCGATGTCAACGGGAAGCCGATCAAACCCTGCAAGGCGGCGATCAGCACCGGGAAGATTGCGATGCTGGTCAGCCCCACGCCCAACGCCGCGTCCTGGATGATCAGCACCGAAATGGTGCCACCGCTCAATGAGCCGATCCCCGCGACCACGTAGTCCATGGCCTGGGCGACGCCCTCATAGGCCTGAGACCGCCGCCCGCCGCCGAAGACCAGGCCAGCGACGTAAAGCATGACGCCGATGCCGATGACCGTGGCGACGCCGATCACGAACGTCTTCCATTGGCTCTTGAACTCGGCGATGCTGATCAAGGTCCCGAGGTGAACAATGATGAATCCGACCACCACACCACCCAGCCCGAGCAGCGACGAAGCAGGCAACAGGTCGTCGGGGAAGATGTCAGTCAGGTAGCCGACGAAGAAGATGATCGAAGCAACGAACAGCGACGACAGCAGCGACTTCGTCTTCTTCGAGATGAAGTCGCTGAATGTCCACACCGCCATCACGATGGCGAAGGCGAGTACACCATTCATCACGTCCCCCTTGTTCGGCCGCGGACTTTCACCGAACCACCATCGAGGGAACCTGCGCTTGGCGCATCACCCGATTCGGGTAGCTCTGACGACCACGGATGGGTCCCCTGGGTGACCGGGCAGTGGTTAGGCTGCCGCCATGGAGACTCGGACGGGCAGGTGGATTTCCGGCGCCCTAGTCGTCGGCGCCGCGGCAGCTGGCGGCATAGTGCTGCGGCGGTGCCGCCAATCCGTCGCGGAGGGGCTTGGGGAGCCACAGCTCGGCACCTCGTCCAACGGCATGGAGTATGCGGTCATCGGCAGTGGCCCCAAGAACTTGTTGCACCTGCCGGGCGGGCCGGGTTCAGCGGTCCAAGGCGGCTGGATCGGCGAGCTCATGGCCAACGCTTGGCGTCCCTATCTGGCCCACGGATTCAGATTCTGGGATGTCACCCGGCGTCGTCACATGCCGCCTGGTCACAGCGTTGCCGACATGGCTGACGACTACGCCCGGTTCATTCGCGAACACCTGAACGGATACGCCGACCTCGTCTACGGCCTCTCGTACGGGGGGATGGTCGCCATCTACTTGGCCGCGAACCATCCGGAACTGGTGGGGCGAGTGGTGCTGGCGTTCACCGGCGCCACCGCTGTCGGCACGGAACTCGACCACGAGATCTCCACAGCGGTCGCGGCGGGCCGACTGACAGATGCCGGTGCGGCGTCGTTGCAGCTGTTCATCCCCGGGGAGCGGTGGCGCCCCATCCGGCGCGCGCTCGCGCCCTTGGCCGGTCGGCTTCTGGCCGCCATGAACGTCCCGGCAAGCGACCTGTTGGTGGAGCGGGACGCCGAAGAGACCTACGACGCCAGCGACGTCCTCAGCCGCATCAACGCGCCGGTGCTGATGCTCTGCGCCGAACGTGACGAGTTCTTCCCGCCCGAGATCGTGGCGCAAACCGC
>JAAYVP010000054.1 GCA_012517115.1 Brooklawnia sp.
AATCCGCTCATCGGAGAACCAGTGTTCGTCGGACGGGTTGAAAACCAGCACTGGCGAGCGCGTGGTTGGCCTGATCACACCGGTCTCGGAGACGACCCGGCCGATCAGTGAGTTGATCAACGTCGACTTGCCGGCGCCGGTTGATCCGCCGATCACCGCCAGTAGCGGCGCCTCGAGGTTGACCAGCCTGGGCAGCACGTAGTCGTCCAGTTGCGCGACGATCTGACGCCCGATCGACGCGCCCGACCTCGAGTCGGGTAGCTCGAGCGGCAGCCTCGCCTCGTCGAGGGCCGTCCGCAATGCAGCCAGCGACGCTGCCAGCACCATCATTCCTCCCGACTAGTCGATACCTCCCAACTCTGGCACGTCAACGCGCCGGAGGTGGCCAACTCCCGGCGCCCGTACCAACCGGGACGCCGGAGGGCGGTGCCCATTTCGGGACGCTCTGTCGTCTCGCTCGGCGCTCGGCGAACGCGTCGCGCCTGCGCTGCCAGAAGGCCCGCCGCCACTCGCCCCACTCGGGCGGGATGACGGGGACGCCCGCGGTGTGGTCGATCGCCCAGATGCGGCTCTCACCGGCCGCGAGGATGAGTTCGCGTTCCCGTTCGATGGCCATCGCATCAACGGTGCCCCGGAGTTCGGCGTCCCTGACATAAGCAAGTTCGGTCAGGCTGCGTTGCAGTCTCAGCGTCGCACGAAAGACCCGCGGGCCGCGCAGCAGCGCGGACAGCGCCATCCGCCAGCGCCCGAAGATGCGGCTGAACTCGTTCGGGTCGGACTCCGACAACCAACCCAGTTGGACGTATTCGCCTAGCCGGGCGCGAATGTTGCGGCTCTGGTGAACGTAACGGAAGATCGTGTAGATGACCAGGGCAAGTACCGCGAGCCAGCCACCGATGATCAGGATCATCGAGTTGTCCGAGATTGAGGCGATGCCGTTGAACAGCATGTGTCCGAAGGCGGCAGCCAGGTATCCGGTCACCGGTGCCAGCACTCGCACCAACTTGCTGCGGTTCGCCAACGCGACGATGAGCCCAAGAGCGGTCAACCCCGTGAACAGCGGATGACCGAACGACGTCGCCACACCACGCATGAAGACCAGGCCGCTCAGCTCAGCTTCGGCATCGGTTTGGTAAATCGTCACCGAATACATGTAGATCCGCAGGTAGTAGACGATGTTCTCGGTGAACGCGAACCCCAGAGCAGAGAGGCTCGACAGGGTGAGCATCTGGTGGACGCCCACGATCCGGCGCCGCATCAAGATGGCCAGCCCGAACAGCACCGTCGCCTTGGCGGCCTCCTCGACGAAGGGGGCCGAGAAGATCGCCGCTCGGGCGCCCTGCGCAGGGTCGACGGGGCCTTCGGCGCGCATCAGGTCACCCGCCCAGGAATTGATGTGCAGCGAAATGAAGACAGCTACTGCGGCGCCCCAACCTAGGGCCAGCCATTTCATCGTCCAGGTGGTCGGGCGGAGTCGGTCGATGAAGACCAGGATGACCAGATAGACCCCGAGGGTGGCCGCCGCCATCCGGGTCACCAGCCAGTACGCCTCATTGAGTTGGCTCCAGGTGAGGGTGGTGGGCCTGCCGTAGGCCTCCTCGGTGACCGCCGCGACCTCCTCGATCAGGCCGTTCCCAATGGTGCGGTAGACCGCGAACAGCAGCACAGCGTAGCCAATGGTGAGCACCAGCGTGAGCCATAGGTACGGGTTGCGCAGCACTCTTCGCCGCCACCAACCGAGTTGCGGGTCGGTGTGCATGGCCAAGCCGTTTCGAGCCCGCCGGTATTGGGCGGGCCGATCGGCATACCCCGACTCTCCCCGGCCCTCCGGTGCGCTGGAAATCCGCGCCGCTGCCCCGCGTCCGGTCGCCCGCACAGGCACGGTCGCCGCAGGTGGCCGCCAGATGTCGGCGTCAGCGCTCATGCGGGCAAGACTACCTGCCGTATGAGCGCCTGCTCGTCGGCGTGTGGCAGGATCGGCGCGTGCTCGAAACCTGTGACCTGCACAAGTCGTTCGGCGACCTCGGAGTGCTTGCCGGCACGAGGGAGTTCCGGAACCGGGTCTTGTGAATCCGGGTCGAGGGCTGAGGCGCCCCCGGCGAGGATCGAACTCGCGACCTGCCGCTTAGAAGGCGGTTGCTCTATCCACTGAGCTACGGAGGCATCGCAAAGCCTACCGTCTGCCGAGCCAGTGCCAGACTCGGGCTGCGGGCCACGAATCGGACCGGACCCCATGCCCGCAGCCTGGGCGCAGTCGTTGGCCGCGGCAGTCGGCGAGGCGCTCGGCTACACCGGCGGTATGTGAGGCGCGACCGGAGGAACTGGTCGCGTGCCGGATGGGCTGACCGAGATAGCTAACCTAGAGGCGTGATTGACATGATGGTGTGGATCGACCTCGAAATGACCGGACTCGACCTGTCAAAGGACGCCCTCATCGAGATCGCGGTGCTGGTCACCGACGGCCACCTGAATGTCCAAGATGACGGTCTCGACTTGTTGATTCCGCCTTCCCCGGAAGCGTTGGACGCCATGGGTGACTTCGTCCGCAAGATGCACACCGATTCCGGGTTGTTGGATGAGCTTGCGCGCGCCACCTTGACGATGGCGCAGGCCGAGCAGCAGGTCCTCGACTACATCAAGCAGTACGTTCCCCTGCCTAGGAAGGCGCCGCTGGCCGGCAACTCGATCGGCACCGACCGGTCGTTCCTGGCACGCGACATGCCGCTGCTTGAAGGGCACCTGCACTACCGCAATGTCGATGTCTCCACTGTGAAAGAGTTGGCCCGCCGCTGGTTCCCGAAGGCCTATTACGCCGCCCCAGCCAAACACGGCAATCATCGTGCCCTCGCCGACATCCAGGAGTCGATCGAGGAACTGCGCTACTACCGGGAGGCGGTCTTCGTGCCGCTGCCCGGACCGTCGACCGGCGAGTCTCGCATCATCGCTGGCAAGCACGAGGGTGCGCTGACCGGCCTTGGGGATGCGGCCCAAGCGTTCGAGGGCAGCGACGAGGCATCGGAAAGCTGAGCATCGGCGCAGGGCGTGACTCAGTTCCTTCTGTTTCGGTTGCATTGACTGGCGAGCCCCGGCGCTCCTGCGGGGCCGCGGGTCATGGCGCCGAGTATGAAGGAACTGCGTCACCGCGTCGGCTGGCGAGGGTCGCCAGCGTCTGCTCGATCACCTCGTTGGGATGCTCGCGGATCGTCTCCGGCGCGAAGCGCAGCAGACTCCAGCCGTCTGCCGCGAACCAGTTTCCCCGCACCTGGTCTGCCACGAAGTCGTTGACACGTGTGTGATGCAGGCGGCTGTCAACCTCGGCCAGCACTGGTGCAGTCTCGAACGCCACGTCAGGAATTCTGATCCGACCATTCAGCCGGATGGCTCGGTTGCCGACCCATCCGAGGATGCCCGCCCCGCGGTACAGCAGGTGCAACTCCATCTCAGGCACCGACCACGGGTTTCCGGCCGCTCGGACCAAGCATTCCCGCCTTGATTCCGCGCCACGGCGACGCCCCACCAGTTCGGCCGCCTCATTCAGCGACGCCAGATTCACCGCCTTGCGTCTCAAGGCCTCGCAAAGCCCATCCCAGCGGCCCATGACCGCCATATCGAGCACGGTCAGTTCAGGCACGGTCACGATGCCCCCGCCCCACCCCGCCCGCAGTTCGGTGGGCACCTTCAGTTGATGCACCCGGACACCTGGCGGCTGCAAGTGGGTCTGCGGCCCCGCGATATCGACTGTTCCAACTGGGCACTCAGGCCAGAAAGTTGCCCGGGCCGCCGCTGGCCCCATCAGGATGTGCCCCGGCTTCCAGGTCAGCGCCGCCCTCGAACGCACCTCCGGTTGATCCGCGATCTCACGCGCCCCCAGCACACCGGGGCATAGCCGCACCAGGTGACCTTGGTTCACCGCGCGGGCCAGTTGGTTCCTCAGCGACCGATATCGTGCGGTCGCGATGATTCCAGCACCCTGTTCAAGGGCAATCTCGATCGACATGCGTGAACAATTGGCGGTGATCCGCCTGATCCGTCAAAGAAGTTCGGTCCTGTGGAGAACCTCCGTGACTGAGTTCCTGCTGTCTGTCGGAAGTGACACCCCACCTGATCCGAAACCGGGTCTTCGCTTAACCCATAGCCTCGAAGAAGAAGGAATGCAGTCACGCGAAGATCCGAAACACCCTGCGGTCAGCTCGCCTCGCGCGCGTGCTGGTCGCTCGAAGCCGCTTCACGGCGTTTCTTCGCGGCATCGACCGAAGCCCGCAAGGCAGCCATCAGGTCGACGACTTCGCCACCAGCCTCCCCGCTGAGCGGAGCCTGCGGCAGCTCGACGCCGCTGAGCTTGGCCTGCACCAACTCCTCCAACGCGATCCGGTACTGGTCGGAATAGTCGTCGGGCCGCCACTCGCCCGACATCTGCTCGATGAACATCTCGGCCATCCCGACCTCGGCCTGGGTGGCTTGCACGTCTGCAGGCGGCTCGGCGAACTGCGAGTCACGCACCTCATCTGGCCACAGCATGGTGTCCATCACCAGCAGATCACCGCGTGGGCGGATCAGCGCCAGTGATTCCCTGGTCCGCAGCGCCACCTTCACCACGCCAGCCTTGCCGGTCTTCGCCAAGGCGTCGCGCAGCAGCACGTAAGGTTTGACACCTACCCCGTTAGCCTCGATCAGGTAGGTCTTCTCGAAGTACACCGGGTCGATCTCGGACTCGTCGACAAACTGCACGATGTCAACGGTTTTCGAACTGGCCAGCGGAAGCTGCTCCAAGTCTTCCCTGGTCAAGATGGCCTGACGTCCGTCCGGCGCCAAGTAGCCCCGCTCGATCTGGTCATACGGGATCTCTTGACCGCAAACCTCGCAGACCCTCCGGTAACGGATCCGACCACCATCCGCGCCGTGCACCTGATGCAGTTGCACGTCTTGCTGCTGGGTCGCCGAGTAGAGCTTCACCGGAATCACGATCAACCCGAAAGAGATCGCCCCGTCCCAGGTAGATCGTGGCATGGCTAATCCTTCCGCAGTTCGACCACCGAGTGCCAAAGCAAGTCGTGCCGGGCATGCAATGCCGACACTTCGGGGGTGTCCCAAGCGCTGTCAAGGTCTAGTCCGGAGATCGAAGCGGCCACCTGGTCGACCGGCGCCTCCGGTTCATCGGTGAACCAGGCCTCCACCGCCGCCGCTGGGAGCTCTGCGATCTGGTGACCGCCGTTGGCCTCCTCCGGGCCGGCGAGCAGTTGGGTGGAGTCGATCTTCGCCGTCAGCACCAGGCGCTGGCCGCCTTCCCGCAATGACCACAGCCCGGCCAGCAGCAGCGCCGCGTACTCGGCCGCCTCCTGGTCGTGCGGTTGCAGGCCGAAGGTGTCGAGCAGCATAGGTGTCACCGTGAAAACCTGCAGCGGTCCGGGTACGGACTGCCCATTGGCCACCAGT
>JAAYVP010000055.1 GCA_012517115.1 Brooklawnia sp.
CGAGTCGCCACCCCGGCCGGCTGGCGTCATCTCGGGCTCCAGCCGCCCGCCCAGCAGAGTGGCTCGGAGCAACCTGAGCTGTTCGGCTAATATCGTCACGGTGCGCGCTCGAAGGTGTGCGCCGAACATCGCAGACGCGAGTCTGGCTTCCGACTAGTTAGGTAATCCTCATGGAAATGCTCCTGCTGATGGTGGTCTTCATCGGCCTGATGTACGTGCTGATGGTGCTGCCACAGAAGAAGAAAATGGACGCCCAGCGAAAGATGCTCAGCGCTCTCCAGCCTGGCGCTCGCGTCATGCTCAACACCGGCATGTTCGGGACACTGCGAGCCACCGGCGAACAGCAGATGGTCGTGGAACTGGCTCCCGGGGTAGAGGTGACGGTGCTCAAGCAGGCGGTGGTTCGGGCGGTCTCCGCTCAGGAGGAGGAGTTCGAGTACTCCGACGGTGATCAGACCATCGAGCCGGCCGACGAGT
The DNA here is from genome assembly GCA_012517115.1 of Brooklawnia sp. GTDB lineage: Bacteria > Actinomycetota > Actinomycetes > Propionibacteriales > Propionibacteriaceae > Brooklawnia. The sequence goes on from JAAYVP010000055.1 coordinate 478, forward strand.
TTTCCGCCGACGTCTTGGAGCCGCTGGCCGTGCCAGAGTCCGAGCCGGCGCCTGTCGATGGTGCGGATAGGCCTGCTTCACCGGAAACTGAGGCTCCGTCGCCCAGGCCGTCGTTCGAGCTGTCTGCGCAGGATCCGAACGCCCCGCTGTCCGACGAGGACGATCGCCCGCAGAACCGCTGACGGTTCGTTTCCCCATGGCAACCTCCAACCCCACGCAGTCTGCGTCGCGAACCCTCATCGGGTTCGGCGTCGTCGTGGCAATGCTCTTCGGCCTGATGGCCCTGACTGGTACCTGGGTTCCGCGGCTGGGCCTCGACCTGCGCGGCGGCACAACCATCACACTCACCGCGCGCACCTCCGACGGCACTTCGCCGCCGCGCGAGAACCTTGAGATGGCACGCACCATCATCCAGCAGCGCGTCGATTCGCTGGGTGTTGGGGAAGCCTCGGTGACGGTGCAGGGTAACGATCAGATCGAGGTCGCGGCCCCCAACGTGAGCAGCGACGAACTGGTCGCCTTGGTCGGCACCACGGCACGGCTGAATTTCCGTCCGGTGATCGCGGCGCAAGATGTCACACCCCCGGTCACGACTCCGACGCCCTCCACCGGGGACGCCACGCCCTCCACCGGGGACGCCACGCCCTCCACCGGGGACGCCACGCCCTCCACCGGGGAAACCACCCCCACCCCGACCAGTACGCCGCAGCGTGGTCCGGTCCCAGCTCTGCCCACCGAGCCGCCGGCCCCGCGGACGCCACGGCCGACGGTGCCCGCAGCAGAACCCCCGAGCCTGGAGGAGCGACTCAACTACGAACCGACCGAGCAGGACGTCGAAGACTTCTTGGCGTTCCAATGCGGTGACGAATTCCCCGATGTCTCAGACCAACCGTTGATCGCCTGCAACGAAGAGCGGACCGCGAAATACCTGCTCGGCCCGGTGGTGCTCAGCGGAGAACGCGTCACCGACGCTAGTGCCGGCATCCCGCAGGGACAGCTCAGCTGGGCGGTCTCCCTCAGCTTCGATTCCCAGGGCACCCAGGAGTTCTCGGACGCCACTGCGGCGTTGGCTGCCAAGCAGTCGCCACAGAACCAGTTCGCCATCGTGCTGGACCGCCAGGTGGTCTCGGCGCCGAGCGTGAGCGAACGGATCGCGGGTGGTCAGGCGTCCATCAGCGGTGGCTCGATCAACGAGACCACTGCACGCTCGCTCGCCGCGACCCTGCGCTATGGGGCGCTGCCGGTCGACCTGGAAATCAGTTCGGTGGACACTGTTTCGCCGACCCTGGGCGGCAACCAGATGACTGCGGGCATCGTGGCGGGGATCATCGGGCTGGGATTGGTAGTGGCCTACTCGGTGATCTACTACCGTGGCCTGTCCGTTGTGGTTGTCGGATCGCTGATGGCCGCCGCGGTGGTCACCTACGGGGTGATCGTGCTGTTGGGTTCGGCAGTCGGCTTCGCCCTTAACCTGCCGGGCATTGCCGGTGTCATCGTCGCAATCGGGGTCACCGCGGATTCCTTCGTCATCTACTTCGAACGTATCCGTGACGAGATCCGTGAGGGACACAGCCTGCGGCATGCCATCCAGTCCGGTTGGCGCAAGGCACGTGGCACCATCATGATGGCCGACGGCGTCCAACTGCTGGCGGCCGTGGTGCTCTATTTCTTGGCCATCGGCAGTGTCAAGGGTTTCGCGTTCACCGTGGGTGTCACCACTGCCATCGACCTGCTGCTGGTCATCTTCTTCACCCATCCGTTGATGACGCTGCTGGGGCAGACCAAGTTCTACGGTGAAGGACGCAAGGGCTCCGGGCTCGATCCCGAACACCTGGGCGTCAGCCGCGAGTCGCTGCTCGGACGACTGGCCGGCACCCGTCGGCGCACGCGTCCCGGCCCGAAGCCCACCGGCGGCACCAAGCACGCCGTTGGGACCCAGGAGGCGAAGTGACCACCAATCCGCAGTCCGGGCGGCGGACTTTCGCCCATCGCCTTTACACCGGCGAATTCGAATTCGAGTTCGTGGGCAACCGCAACCGGTGGTACACGATCAGTGCGATCGTCCTACTGATCTCGGTGCTCGCCATCCCACTCCGAGGCCTGAACCTGAGCATCGACTTCGTGGGCGGCTCGGTCTTCCAGGCTCCCGTGCAGGTAACCTCGTCCACCATCGATGACTTCGCGCGGGCAGCGACCAACTCTGGCGTCCCA
>JAAYVP010000389.1 GCA_012517115.1 Brooklawnia sp.
AGCTGGAGACGGAGGCGGCGCGTGCCGGCGAGGCCGACATCATCGTGGCCAAGCACCGGAACGGGCCGACCGGCACCATCACCGTCGCTTTCCGGGGGCACCTGTCGCAGTTCGCGGACATGGCGCGGGAATCGTACTGATTGTCGAGATGCAGCGAACTTTTAGTTTTCGACGTTGTACTAAATATAGGTGTCCAGATGGTGAGATGATGCCGTCCTCGGCGTGATGAGGCGGAGGAGTGGGGCCTCACAGGCGCTGCATCAGACCGCCAAGGTCTGTGCCGAACTTCTCGGCCCGAAATCTGGCGCGATCGTCCACAACCTGTGTACTCTCGCAGTACATACCCGGTCCACTTCGGTGGACGGGCCCGGGGCCGGACGCTAAGTCCGGCCCTTTGCACGTATCCGACGCGTTGTTCAGGCCCAGCGTGCTGGACGGTGGATGGCGCGGCCGCTCCCGTCGATCACGACACCAGGGAACTGACAAGCTGCGAGGACCCCGGGTCTCACCAGCCGCTTCTCTGTGCCACGAAGCGGCATGTGGCGCAGGTTGCGGGGAGTGGCAACGATGACAGGCCGGCCGAGATCGTTCTTGACGATATCGATTGCGCTCTGCAGGTCGGAGTCGTCGCTGACGACCAGGGCGCGGTCATATGCGCCCACGTAGCCATCCCGGAGCAGGCTGACAGCGAGATTCACATCGGAACCCTTCTCTTCTGTCTTGATGACGGGAATTGTGTTGCCGGCGCAGCATCTGCAGGCCGCCATCCGCCCATCGCAACAGTCACATCCCTTCTCAGGCCGCCTGGGCATGCGGGTGCCGTTCACCTTGAAGATGCCCAGGACTACCTCGACGGTTGGCAGTGTCCCGAGTGCCCGGAGATACGCGTCCTGTCGTGTGTGGATGTGCGGATTCCTCCCGTTGGCCGTCACCTTGGCCGTGCAGTAGGTGATCTTATCGATGGTGTCCCCTGGGAGTAGGCGAGCACACCAAGCCTCGAGGTCGAGCCACCGGAGGGCTGGGTTCGCCTTCAGCGCTCCGTAATAGAGGTTGAAGCCATCGATGTAAACGCGAGAACGCATGTCTCGATCCTTCCATTCACCGACTACATTGGCGGCGCTTCGTTGGTCAACTGGACGTGTCCAAGGCACGAATCGCGCGATTGGGCTGCTCTCGAACGGTGAGGCAAGATGTTTTCATGGCCTCCACGACGGTGTACGAGCTCTTGGACAAGTTGTATTACTCGTCGACGTCGGAGGCGGACAAGGGGTCGAAGTTCGAGCGGTTGATGGCGGCGTACCTGCGCACGGATCCGACGTTCGCGGACCAGTTCTCGGACGTGTGGTTGTGGCAGGACTGGCCGGGCCGGGCCGGGAAGCACGACACCGGGATCGACCTGGTGGCCAAGGACAGGGTGACCGCGAACCTGGTGGCAGTGCAGTGCAAGTTCTACGACCCGGCCGGCACCATCGCGAAACCGGATGTGGATTCGTTCCTGGCGGCGTCGGGCAAGGCGGGGTTCGCGGAGCGGATCATCGTGTCCACCACGGACCGGTGGAACGCGAACGCGGAGGACGCGATCCACGCCCAGCAGATCCCGGTGCGCAGGATCGGGCTGTCCGATCTGGAGAACTCGCTGATCGACTGGTCGCAGTTCACCTTCGACACCCCCGAGGCTCTGGAGCTCCACGACCGGAAGCGGTTGCGGGCCCACCAGCTCACCGCGATCGAGAAGGTCACGGCCGGGTTCGAGATGCACGACCGGGGCAAGTTGATCATGGCGTGCGGGACGGGCAAGACGTTCACCTCGTTGCGTCTGGCGGAACAGCTCGCGGGCAAGGGCGGGTCGGTGCTGTTCCTGGTGCCCTCGATCTCCCTGCTGTCGCAGTCGCTGCGGGAGTGGGCCACCGAGGCTGAAGTTCCGTTGGCACCGTTCGCGGTGTGCTCCGACACCAAGGTCGGGAAACGGTCGAACGCGTCGGAAGACATCTCGAGCGTGGACCTGGCGTTGCCGGCGACCACCAACGCCGCGGTGCTCCACGACCGGCTCACCCAGACCGCCGGGGATGGGGAGCGGATGCGGGTGGTGTTTGCGACCTACCAGTCCATCGACGTCGTCGCCCAAGCCCAGGCGAAGGGCGGGCTGGACCCGTTCGACCTGATCATCTGCGACGAGGCGCACCGCACCACCGGGGCCACCCTCGCCGGGGAGGACGAGTCCGCGTTCGTGCGGGTGCACGACCCCGCCTACCTGCTCGCGGACCGCCGCCTGTACATGACCGCGACCCCACGGATCTACGACGACAACTCCAAGGCGAAGGCCGGACAGGCGAACGCGGTGCTCGCATCCATGGATGACGAGGCGGTGTACGGGCCGGAGTTCCACCGCCTCGGCTTCGGGGAGTCCGTCTCCCAAGGCCTGCTGTCCGACTACAAAGTCCTGGTGCTCGCGGTGGACGAGGGACACGTGGCCGCCACCTTCCAGCACCAGCTCGCGGACCAGAACTACGAGCTCGGGCTTGGCGATGCCGCGAAGATCGTGGGCTGCTGGAACGGGCTCGCCAAGCGCGGGATCACCGAGCACGAGTTCGACACCGACGCCGCCCCCATGCGCCGCGCGGTCGCGTTCTCCCGCTCCATCAAGGACTCCAAGCAGATCGAACGGCTCTTCTCCGACTTGGTGAACCAGTACATCGACACCTACGACTTGGACACCGTGGACGACGGCGGCGACGGCGGGGAGACTGAACCGGTGTTGCGCTGCGAGGTGGCCCACGTGGACGGCACCTTCAACGCCTTGGAGCGCAACCGAAAGATCGACTGGCTCAAGGCTGATGCCGGGCCCTCAACCTGCCGGATCCTCACCAACGCCCGCTGCCTGTCTGAGGGTGTGGACGTCCCTGCGCTGGATGCGGTGATGTTCCTCAATCCCCGTAAGTCCGTCGTCGACGTCGTCCAATCGGTGGGGCGGGTGATGCGCAAGTCCCCGGGGAAGAAGTACGGCTACATCATCCTGCCCATCGGGATCCCGGCCGACATGGACCCTGCGGACGCCTTGCGAGACAACGACAGGTACGCCGTGGTGTGGGAGGTTCTTCAGGCGCTTCGGGCACATGATGAGCGCTTCGACGCCATGGTCAACAAGATCGAACTCAACGCCGGCCGCGACCGTCAGTTCGACGTCATCGGGGTGGGTGGACGTGAGACCGACGTTGACGGCAAGCCCATCCAGGACACTCTGCCCATCGTGTTCCCGAACCTGGAGGACTGGCGCAACGCCATCTACGCCCGCATCGTCACCAAGGTCGGCTCCCGCCGCTATTGGGAGGACTGGGCCAAGGACGTCCACCTCATCGCCGAACGGCACACTACCCGCATCGCCGCCCTGCTCGAGGACCCTGAGGTCGGGCTGCAGGGCACCTTCGCCGACTTCCTCGCCGGTTTGCGGGCCAACCTGAACGACTCCATCGGGGTAGAGCAGGCCATCTCGATGCTGTCCCAGCACCTGATCACCAAACCCGTGTTCGACGCCCTGTTCGAGGGGTACGCCTTCACCGAACACAACCCAGTCTCCAAGGTTATGCAGGGCATGATCGACGCCCTCGCCACCCAGAACCTGGAGACCGAGACCGAGAAACTCGACCGGTTCTACGAGTCCGTGCGGCTGCGGGCCGCCGGCATCGACAACGCCGAGGGCAAACAGCGGATCGTCACCGAACTGTACGAGAAATCTTCCGCCTTGCCTTCCCCAAGGCCGCCGAATCCCTCGGCATCGTGTACACCCCCGTCGAGGTCGTCGACTTCATCATCCGGTCCGTCGAGCACGTACTGAACACCGAGTTCGCCGCCTCCCTCACCGACGAAGGCGTCCACGTCCTCGACCCGTTCACCGGCACCGGCACCTTCATCGTCCGGCTGCTGGAGTCCGGGTTCATCCGCCCCAGCGACCTGCTTCGCAAGTACACCAATGAGTTGCACGCGAACGAGATCCTGCTGCTCGCCTACTACATCGCCGCCATCAACATCGAAGCCACCCTCCACGGCCTCCTCAAGGAGACCGACCCTGACGCCGGGTACGTCCCCTTCGAAGGCATCGTGCTCACCGACACCTTCCAACTGACCGAGGACGGCGACACTCTCGACAACACCGTCTTCCCCACCAACAGTGCCCGCGCCGAGGCGCAGAAGGACCTCGACATCCGCGTCATCATCGGCAATCCGCCATACTCGGTGGGGCAGACGTCTGGCAACGAACCGGGTGGGGGGCCGGGAGGTGCTGGACTACCTGAAGTTCCTGAACACCGAACTCGGGGAACTGCACGGCACCCTCGTGCTGGTGGGCGCGCACCTGGACGGCGGGCCCATCGTCACCGACCCCCAGATCGAAGCCCGCCTCCACCTGCTTCACCTCCGCCCGTTCGGTATCGAGGCGCGGGAGGAGCAGGTGGCCTGGCAACGGTTCCTGCGGGACGCCGAGACGATCCTGCTGCCCTACCTGCCGGCCACCCCGGCGGGCGCCCTGTCCCAGGAGTTCGCGGCTTACCTCTGGAAACGCACCCAGGGGTACCTCGGGGACACCGCGACCCTGCTGACGGATGCCACCCTGCACGCCGTCGCCCGCGGCACCGCTCTGACCCGCGCCGACCTCGCGGCCGTGCGCCTCAGCGAACGCGCCGAGGCTGCCGAGAAGGACTGGGAGGCCAGGACCCGCCGGAAGGCCGCCTCGTGACCGGGCTGCTGCCGATCCGCTTCCCCCCGGCCCCCGGGGAGGCGGTGACCTCCTACGCCGCCCGCCTCGCCGGGGCCAACGGGCTGACC
>JAAYVP010000056.1 GCA_012517115.1 Brooklawnia sp.
GGTCATCCCCCCCGATCTGCGCCCGATGGTGCAGTTGGACGGTGGTCGTTTCGCAACGTCTGACCTGAATGACCTCTACCGGCGGGTCATCAACCGCAACAACCGCCTCAAGCGGCTACTCGACCTCGGCGCCCCCGAGATCATCGTCAACAACGAGAAGCGCATGCTTCAGGAGGCGGTCGACTCCCTGTTCGACAACGGACGCCGCGGCCGTCCGGTCACCGGGCCGGGTAACCGTCCGCTGAAGTCCATCAGCGACATGCTGAAGGGCAAGCAGGGCCGGTTCCGTCAGAACTTGCTGGGTAAGCGGGTCGACTACTCCGGTCGCTCGGTGATCGTGGTCGGCCCGCAGTTGAAACTGCACCAGTGCGGCCTGCCTAAGCAGATGGCCCTGGAGTTGTTCAAGCCGTTCGTGATGAAGCGGCTGGCCGAGCAGAACTACGCACAGAACATCAAGAGCGCCAAGCGCATGGTGGAGCGCCAGCGGCCTCAGGTCTGGGACGTGCTGGAGGAGGTCATCAAGGAGCACCCGGTGCTGTTGAACCGTGCACCCACCCTGCACCGCCTCGGTATCCAGGCCTTCGAGCCGCAGCTGATCGAGGGCAAGGCGATCCAGTTGCACCCGCTGGTCTGTGCGGCTTTCAACGCTGACTTCGACGGCGACCAGATGGCCGTCCATCTCCCCCTCAGCGCGGAGGCTCAAGCCGAGGCGCGCATCTTGATGCTGTCCAGTAACAACATCCTTAAGCCAGCTGACGGGCGTCCGGTGGCATTGCCGAGCCACGAGATGATCATCGGGATGTACTACCTGACGACCGATGTCGATGGGCTGCCCGGGGAAGGACGCGTCTTCAGTTCACCCGCCGAAGCCATCATGGCCTTCGACCTGGGCGAGATAGATATGCGCTCCAAGATAAAGGTGCGCTTGCGTGACATCGTGCCGCCCCCAGAGGCGGCCGATCGCGTGCGCGCTGACGGCTCGGTGCTGCTCGACACCACGCTGGGCAAGATTACGTTCAACAACGTGCTGCCGGCGGATTACCCCTTCGTGACCGCGCATGTCGGCAAGAAGCGACTCAGCGCGATCGTCAACCAGTTGGCGGAACAGTACCCGCGCACCGTGGTCACCGAAGTACTGGACGAGATGAAAGACGTGGGCTTCCGCTGGGGCACTCGCTCCGGTGTCACTGTGTCGATCGGCGACGTGCAGACCCCGCCCAACAAGGCGCAGATCATGGCCGGTTACGACGCCAAGGCCGCGAAGATCGACAAGCTCTACGAGCGTGGTGCAGTGACCGACGACGAACGTCGCCAAGAGCTGATCCAGATCTGGACCGACGCGACCAGCGAACTCACCGAGGCGATGGAGCGGAACTTCTCCACCAACAACCCGATCTACATGATGGTGAATTCGGGTGCTCGCGGCAACATGACGCAGATGCGCCAGATCGCCGCCATGCGCGGGTTGGTGGCCAACCCGAAAGGCGAGATCATCGCGCGCCCGATCAAGTCGAACTTCCGCGAGGGTCTGACCGTCCTGGAGTACTTCATCTCGACGCACGGTGGTCGCAAGGGACAGGCCGATACCGCGCTGCGTACCGCCGACTCGGGTTATCTGACTCGTCGGCTGGTGGACGTGAGCCAGGATGTCATCATCCGTGAGTCCGATTGCGGTACTGAGCGGGGGCTGATCAAGACCATCGCCGTTGCCGATGCGAGCGGCACGCTGCGCGCGGTTGGTGCGCTCGAGACTAGTTCGCTGGGCAGGAACCTGGCCGTCGACGCCGTGACTGAGACCGGTGAAGTGATCCTGCCCGCTGGCACCGATTTGATCGAGGAGCACATCCCGGTGCTCATCGCGGCCGGGATCACCAGTATCAAGGTGCGTTCGGTGCTGACGTGCGAGTCGGGCAGCGGAACCTGCGCCATGTGTTACGGGCGCTCGCTGGCAGGCGGCAAGCTGGTCGATGTTGGTGAGGCAGTGGGCATCCAGGCGGCTCAGTCGATCGGTGAGCCGGGCACTCAGCTAACAATGCGTACCTTCCACACTGGTGGTGTGGCGGGTGACGACATCACGCTGGGTCTGCCTCGCGTCGTCGAGCTGTTCGAAGCGCGGACGCCGAAGGGTAAGGCTCCAATTGCGGAGGCCGATGGCCGGATCAAGATCGAGGACAGCGACCGGGGTCGTAGGCTGATCATCGTCCGCGATGACGGTCAGAGCGACATCGAACACCTGGTGCCGCGTCGAGCACGGCTGGAGTTCGAGGATTCCAACCGAGTCCGCCGCTCGATTTCAGACGGTGACCGGGTGAGCGTGGGGGACCAGCTGACTGCGGGCACGATCGATCCTCAGGATGTGCTGCGCGTCCAAGGTGTCCGCAAGGTGCAAGAGCACCTGGTGAGCGAGGTCCAGAAGGTCTACGCGACACAGGGTGCACCCATCCACGACAAGCACATCGAGATCATCATTCGGCAGATGCTGCGGCGAATCACGGTCATCGACTCTGGTGACACCGACATGATGCCCGGCGAACTAGTCGATCGGCAGACCTATGAGCAAGCCAACCGACAGGCGCTGACAGAGGGCGGTCGACCAGCCGAGGGGCGTCCGGTGCTGATGGGTATCACGAAGGCGAGCCTGGCCACCGACTCGTGGCTGTCAGCGGCGTCCTTCCAGGAGACCACCAAGGTGCTCACCGATGCGGCCATTCACGGCAAGTCCGACATCTTGCACGGATTGAAAGAGAACGTCATCCTGGGCAAGTTGATCCCCGCCGGCACCGGTCTGGATCGTTACCGGAACATCCGCGTCGAACCCACGGCGGACGCTCGAGCCAATGCCTACTCGCTCAGTTACGACGCGTTCGACTATGACTTCGGTGCCGGGACCGGAGCTGCAGTACCACTGGATGACATGGACTACCGCGACTTGCGGTAAATCCATGTTGATGGTGGGCGGCGCGGGAACTCCGCGCCGTCCACCATTGGCTTCACTCACGGCGGGTCCGCGCCGCCGGGAGGCGGCGGGACTGCTGGCGTTTGGGGGCCGGCATGGCGGGGATCTTGTGGCGGCGTCAGCGAGATCCGGCGCGCGAGGATGGTGCCTACCCGCAGCCGAGCCGACGCGACTGCGCCCGGTTCGTGGCGTTTGCTGTTTTGACCCGCCGGGACTGTGTAGCTAGACTGTTGCGTCGTGTCCGGCACGTCCGGCACCATGTGCGTACCCTGGCGGTTGAGTCGGGCACCTAAACGTTGCGAGGAGCCTGGGACAAGTGCGGAGTTCGCACGGCGACGCGTCCGATCAGGGGATTTCGGTGGATCTCGTGAGA
>JAAYVP010000390.1 GCA_012517115.1 Brooklawnia sp.
ACCGGCTCCTGTGAACAGGCCCCCAACCGGCACTCCGGAGGGCACGAACGCGGCGTGGTCGGAACTGCTGCCCATCTCGACGTCTACCCACGGCTGGCCGATGGCGTCGAAGTAGGACGTGTAGAGCCGCTTCACGTCGGCGGAGCCGGTAGGCAACGCCTCGTTCGAGAAGGTGGCACCGTCGCCGTCATAGACGCCGATCACGTAGTTGGGTGAGGCGATCATGTCGACGTTGATGTAGGCGGCCAACCGGTCGATGGCGGCCGGATCGTCGGCGACCAAGCCATTCACCCAATGCGTCGACCCGAGCAGGCCCCATTCCTCCCCGCTCCACCACGCGAATCGCACCTTGTGGTGAGGCGTTGTCCCGAGCCGCGCCAGTTGCAGCGCGGTCTCGAGCAGGACGACCGAGCCTGACCCGTTATCGTTGCTGCCCGGGCCGTCCGGGACGCTGTCGAGATGGGCGCCGACCATCACGACCTCCTGTCCGTCACCACCACGGGTCTGTGCGAACAGGTTGTAGGTCTGATAACTCTCGATGCGCTGCTCGAAGGTGAAACCCAGCATCACCTCGCCGTCGGCGAGCCGCCTGCGCAGACGCTCGCCCTCAGATCGGGTGACACCGGTGATCGGGACGTACTCAGGACGCAAGCTGCCGAGCGTGCCGTACAAGCCGGCGTCGCGGTTGTTGGAGACGATCACCATTGCCGCACCAGCGGAGGCGGCGACCTGGTTGATCTGCTCGAAACTGCAGCCGCCGCGCTCGACCAACGCGAACTGGCCGGTGAGCGTGGCGTCCCAGTCGCCGCTCTGGCAGCCGTCGCCGCGTGCCGGCTCGACCAGCCGGCCGCTGATACCCTCGGTCGGCGTGCCGGGCGAGAAAGACAACGGAACCTGGTTGATGACCCGGCCTTGTGCGTCGGTCAGTTTCGACTCGCCGGGGTGCGGACGCTGGATGGTGAAGGGTTGGTGCTGCACCTCGTAGAAACCAGTGGCCAGCAACTGCCCTTCGATATGTGCGGCGGCCGCCTGGTAGCCCTGACTGCCCGCTGCCCTGGTGCCGTCGGCAGCCACCGTGATCTGCTCAAGCTGGCGCAGTTGCGCGACCAATGCTTCACCGGTAACTGCGTCTGCCAAGGCCGCGCCGGTGTTGGCGGAGGGGGTGATCGCGCTGGGGACGGGGGCCGGAGCGCTGCTGCCGCCAACCGCGCCCGGGTCAGTGACTCCGCAGGAAACCAGTAAGGACGCCAGTAGCAAGGCGCTGCCCGTGATGTCGGCTAGGCGGCTTCGTCTGCGCCAGTTGCCCATCCAGTCTCCCCGGCTCGATCGTCCGCAGTCCAGGGTAGCGGTGATCCTAATAGGGTTGAGCGATGAAGCGTCCTCTGCAAATCATCCTGGCTAGCGTGGTACTCGTCGTCGGACTGCTCACGTTCTGGAACCGGATGCGGGCCCGGGCTGAGGCCGACCTGTGGGCTGAAGCTACCGACGATCTGTGAGCACCCGATCGGGGCTCAGCGAACCAGCTGGGTTTCCTCGCGCGTCGAGGCCATCCAGTCGAGCCGCAATTGATGGTCGGTGCCGGTCACGACCAGCTGCTCTGGATTGCGCGGTGCCTGCACCGAAGGCGATTCGTAGCGCGGGTATTGAGTGTTCACCGGTCGTCCGTTGACGCGGAACTCACCCTTCCAAACCAGCTCGAACCCGCCGCTGGGACTGGCCAGCGACAACCGGTGCGCGCTCAACGACAGCCGGCTCTGCTTCAACTCGCGCAGGAAATCGGCCAGTGACGAGAACTCCTCGTCGTCGGCCATCACCACGGCATACCCAGTTTGCGTGCCCCGCTGCACGATCTCAGTCTCGCTGATCTGCTCGAAGTGATGGCTGGCAACGATGCCGATGTAGGAGTTGCCGCGACGACCGGCCACCCACGTGGGTCCCAGCCGAGTCTGGTCGAACAACACGAACGGAAAGTGGATATGCACCAGTTCGTGTCGCCGCCCCTCGAAGAAGCCCTTGCGTTGCCGTAGGTCGTACTGCGCCAGCAGCACATTGAAGTGCTGGCCGATGTCGGGGTTGATGCCGTTGCCCACCCATGGCCCGGGGCTAGCCGACCGAGACTCCTGGAGCAGTTCGGTGCTCCCCGGATGATTGCCGAAGACCTCAATACCGCCGGGCATGGACGCATGCCACAGATGCTGCTGGTTACCGAAGCCGCCAGGCTGGTAGCGCTGCACACTACTGAGCAGATAGTTGCTGGTGGCCAGCGTCTGTACGTTGGCGCGGTACAGCGCCGCTCCTGTGGTGATCGGATTCAGGGCGAGCAGAGTGGGAGTAAGGGCCCGGTCAGGTAGCCGTTTGAAGCGTCGCAACGGCGCCAGCATGCGGTGCTCCAGTTCGAGAGCGCGCATCGAACGCATCGACTCGACGATCGTCTCCGGCGTAGTCACCGCTTGCATTCCCCACCAGAACTGGGTCAGTTCGAGCCCTTGCGTCCTCGGGAACTGCGGATGGCTCCTCAACTCGGAACGCACCTCGCATGGGTCCAAACCCATCGAACTCATCACCCGACGCACCGGCTGGTCGCG
>JAAYVP010000391.1 GCA_012517115.1 Brooklawnia sp.
ATCTTCTGGCCACTCCGGTTGCCAGTGGCATGCGTTCGCGCCAACAGTGCGGTACGATGCAGTGTCGCACAGCGAAACGCGCATTTCAGCGAGAGGGGTTTCTTGATGGAGAATCGACACACGGTCAGCAAGCAGGAAGTCGCCAGGATGACCACGGCGGAGTTGCGAGCCAACTTCTGCGTCCCTGGCCTTTTCAATGACGGCGAGGTCACCTTGGTGCACAGCCATCAGGACCGGGTGATTCTCGGCGGGGCAGTGCCCGGCGAAGGGCCGTTGAAGCTGGACGCTCCTGACGAACTGAGAGCCGAGTACTTCCTGCAGCGTCGCGAGATGGGTGTCTTCGTCGTTCAGGGCACTGGTGTAGTCACCACCGATGGAGAACGCCACGAACTGCCCAAAGGCGGCTGCATCTACGTCGGTCGTGGTGTCCGCGATGTCAGCTTCGAAACCGTCGGTGATGAGCAGGCGCGGTTCTACCTGTTCAGCGCCCCCGCCCACACCAGCTATCCGACCGCGGCCGTGCTGCCGGGCAAGGGAGATATTCGCGAGCTGGGCGACCAAGAACACGCGAACCGTCGCACCTTGAACCGCTACATCCACGCAGACGGTATCAAGTCCTGCCAGATCGTCATGGGCCTCACCCAGCTGCACGCTGGCAGCATGTGGAACACGATGCCCGCGCACACTCACGACCGTCGGATGGAGGCCTACCTTTACCTCGACGTCCCGGCGGACGCCCGAATCGTCCACCTGATGGGTGAGCCGACCCAGACACGTCACCTGATCGTGGGCAACCACGAGGCCATCATCTCGCCGAGTTGGTCCATCCACTCTGGCGTAGGCACCCAGGCGTACAGCTTCATCTGGGCGATGGCCGGCGAGAACCAGGACTTCGACGACATGGACCATCAGCCGATCGCGACGCTGCTCTGATCAGCCGGTCACGCCCGACTCAGTGATCACCGCGCCATCGGGGACGAAGCGGGGCACGGCAGCGTCCTGCCCCGCAGGCACTGCCAGAACCGCCGCCCCGCGCACTTGGACGCCCGCACCGAACGTCCAATCGCCGATCACCTTGAAGGTCTCCGCGGCCATCAGCGACGGCGGGCCGGCGGGGAAGCGGGCCTCGAACTGGTCGATCAACTTGTAGTGGTCGGGGTCGAGTTGCACGATCGGGGCGGTCGTCCGGGCGACCAGCCGGGCATCTGCGGCGAAGTCGTAGACATCGCTGCGCAGCACCAGCAGTTCGGGGGTGCCCTTGACCGGCAGGAAGCGACTGCGTGGCACGCCGATAGCCTGTGCGCCCTCGAAGACCTCGACCGCAGCCCCGACGGCACCCTCAAGCTGCACGACGGCCGGTGAACTGGCGTCGGCCGGGTCGACGGTCTTGCGGTTCACGATCAGCGGCAGCGACAAGGTGCCCTGATTCGCGTCCAGGATGTCGGAGACCTGCACCAGATCAAGCCACAGATTGTTGCAGTGCGTCCACGGATGCCGCTCGATGTCGACGAAGAACTCCATCTCGTCGGGGGAGACCTGGGCGGTATCGCGCAGCACCAACCGGCTGTCGCTGTTGCGGTAACCCAGATGGCCACCCTTGCGGTCCATGTCGGTACGGGTGGTCACCTCAGTGGCATACGGGGCGCCGCTGGACGCGAACCAGCCCGCCAACCGAGGGTCGGGCAATGCGCCCAGGTTGTCGATGTTGGCGACAAACAGATAGCGGAAGCCAGCCGCCAGGAGACGCGGAATCAGCCCACTGGCGTGCAAGGACGGGTAGAAGTCACCGTGGCCCGGCGGGCACCACTCCAGCCCCGGATCGGCCGGCCACTGCACGGGCATCCGCGTGTCCGCCAGGAG
>JAAYVP010000057.1 GCA_012517115.1 Brooklawnia sp.
AAGTATGGCGTGCTGGTCGGCATCACCCTCAGTCAGGCCGCCCCCCGGGCTCGCACGACCCAACAGCCCTGGCATGGCGGGTCGCTGCGCGGTGGACCCGCATTTGGCACCATCGACGTAGCGCTTGGCCTGGCCGTGCTTGCGGACAGTAGTCAGCCATCCGACCGGGACTACCTGTTCAACCGAGCGCTCGCCGACAACTCCCGTGCGGCGGACGACGCGCTGTGGGCCTTCCTTGGCACCCCTGATGAGGCTGCGAAGAAGACCCAACAAGCGCTGCGCAGCTATGGCGACTGGAGCACCAGCGTCCCGGCCATCTCGACCACCAACCGGGAGACGCCGTACCTCGACACCGAGTGGACGCTGGAGTCGCAAGCCCGCCTAGCCGGCGCGATGCTGTGCGACTACGTGGATGTGCACCCGGTGCTTTCGAAGCTGAACGATCCGGCGGACGACCCCTGGGGTCTGCAGACCATCCCGATGACATACGCCAAGGGAGACTGGGGCACCATAGTCAACGGCGACACCCTAGTCCGGCAGTTCGGGATCATCAGGCTGACCGACTCCACGCAGGCTGGTATCGCGATGGCTGTTTCTGGGCAGTTTACCGATCCCAGCGTCGGGCAGGGAGCCATCACCGAACTTGCTAATGTCACCCGCCGACTGGCCACCGGTATCGCCTCTCCCGCGTGCTGAAGACACGGCGAGACGGGACGGCGAAACAGGCCTGTAACCCCCGGGGCGAGATCACTAACACCGCCGTAACCTGTCCACAACGCCTACGCAATGGCGTCCAGGCACGCTCTTGGGCATGACATTCCACGAGATAAACACTGGCGACACCGCTTGGGTGCTGATCAGCGCCGCCCTGGTGCTGTTGATGACCCCGGCGTTGGCGTTCTTCTATGGCGGCATGGTGCGCAGCAAAAGCGTGCTCAACATGATGATGATGTCGTTCGTCACGATCGGCATCGTGGGGGTGCTGTGGGTCACTTACGGCTTCTCGATGGCATTCGGCAACTCAATAGGCGGGGTGCTGGGCAACCCCGCCCAGTTCTTCGGGCTGGCTAACGTGCTGGGCGCCGAGGTTGGTACTGTGCCTGCGGTCGTCTTCGTCGGCTTCCAGGCCGCGTTTGCGATCATCGCGGTGGCGCTGATCTCAGGGGCGGTCGACGCTCGCATGAAGTTCAGCGCCTGGTGCGTCTTCGTGGTGGCCTGGGCCTCGCTGGTCTATTTCCCGGCTGCTCACTGGGTCTTCGCCTTCGACGGAGCGGTTGCCGAGCGTGGCGGCTTCATCGCTAACACCATCCAGGCGTTCGACTTTGCGGGCGGCACCGCGATCCACATCAACGCCGGCGCGGCGGCACTGGCACTGGCGATCGTGCTGGGGCCACGAGTCGGCTTCGGCAAGGTACCGATGCGTCCGCACAACCTCACCTTGGTGATGCTGGGGGCAGGCCTGCTGTGGTTCGGCTGGTTCGGCTTCAACGCAGGATCCGCCCTCGGCGCCAACGAACTCGCCGGGCTCGCCTGGGTCAACACGCTCGCTGCTCCGGCCGCCGCAATGCTCGCCTGGCTGGTCACCGAGCGCGTCCGGGATGGCCATGCCACTTCGCTGGGCGCCGCGTCCGGAGTCGTGGCGGGGCTGGTGGCGATCACCCCGGCAGCGGCGGTGGTGACCCCGCTCGGCGCGATAGCGATCGGGGTCTTGGCAGGCGTCGGCTGCTCAATGGCGCTGTCGCTGAAGTACAGGTTCGGTTATGACGATTCCCTCGACGTGGTCGGCGTCCACCTGGTGGGCGGACTGATCGGGACGCTCGCGATCGGGCTGTTCGCCGATGCCTCGCTGACCGGCAGCCTGGACACGGCAGGGCTCCTGGCTGGCGGCGGGCTCACCCAGTTGGGACGCCAGGCGCTCGGCGCCGGCGTGGTGCTGATCTATTCCTTCCTCGTCACCTGGCTGATCGCGCAAGCGCTGAAACGGACGATGGGGCTACGCGTCCCGATGGCTGCAGAGGCGCACGGCATCGATCTCGGCGAGCACGCCGAAACCGGGTACGACCTTTCCAAGGCGCAGTACTCCTCCTACAACGTAGGTAAGACGCTGTGGCTGCCGAACGACACCAGCAAGGACGAGAACACGGAGGTATCCGCATGAAGCTCATCACCGCGGTATTGCGTGAGGACGCGGTCGACGACGTTCAGATCGCGCTAGCCCGCCAGGGCATCAGCGGCATGACGGTAACCGAGGTGACTGGTTACGCCCACCAACGCGGGCATACCGAGGTCTATCGCGGCGAGGAGTTCACCATCTCGTTCATCACCAAGATTCGCCTCGACATCCTGGCGAAGGACGCCGACGCTGACACCATCGTGCAGACCATCTGCACCGCGGGCCGCAGCGGCAGCATCGGGGATGGCAAGGTCTGGATCCAGCCGGTAGAGGACGTGGTACGCATTCGCACCGGGGAGCACGGCGAATCGGCCATCTGACCAAGACCTAGTAGCGCCGCCCGTCGCCCCGGATCCGGGAGCTACTGAACACGGCTTCCGGCCAGCGAAAACTCGCTGACCGGAAGCCGTCTTGGTTGTCCCGCGGTTGTGATTCAGCCCAACTCGCGCAGGATCACCCTGGCCTCTTCGCGACCGGATCGGACTGCGCCCTCCATGTAGCCGTTGTGCTTTCCGACATACTCCGAGCCCGCGAAATGGATGGCGTCGGCGGGTTCAGCCAGCAGTTGCCCGTTGACACTCCACACCCCCGGCGCGAAATGGGGCGTGTGACAGCCACGGGTGTACTTGTCGGCGGCCCAGTCGTAGTCCAGGTAGACATGCGGCCGACGGACCTCATCACCGAAGACGGCAGCCAGTGAATCGATGAAGGCAACCTCGCGGATGGTCCGGCTGCGCTTTGACATCGAAGCGGCCTCGGTCCCCTCAAAGAAGCCCATCATGATTCCAGGACCAGTCTCCTCCGAGATGTCGAAGGTGACTCGCACCGATCCCTCGTCCGCGCTCATCTGGCCGCTCAAACCCTGTTCTCGCCACCAAGGGGTCGGGTAGAGCACGAACGCCTTGATGACATGCCCTGCGGTATTGCGCTGCAAGACTTCTTCGCGCCAAGAGGGCAGCGGCGGGTTGTACTCAAGGCGCATCGCCAGCCAGGGCGGCAACGTCACCAGCACGCGGCGTGCCCGGTAGCTCTCGGCCGGGGTACCATCGGCCGTTTCGGTACGTACCGTAACCGCATCTGGATCGTGGTCGATGCCGGTGACGACTCGGCCCAGCTTGACGCGGTTATCGAGCTTCGCGGCCAGGTGGTCGGCAAGTTGGTGCATGCCCCCCAAGACCCGGCGCAACTTCAGTCCACCGCTCACCGCAAACAGCGACTCCAGGTCGGCGCCTTGCACGGTCGTCGTCAGCGCCTGCCCCAAGGAGACGTCACCGGCCATCCCCTCAGAGACGCTGGCCAGCACGGCGGAGAAGTCCTGCTGAGCGGCCGGCGTCCGTAGGTTGGCCTTCACCCATCGGCCGAGCGGTTGACCCAGCCAGGACGCGTTGGCTGCCGCCCAGGTGGGATCGGACTCGACCCGCTCCGCGAGCCGACGGAAGCGCAGCATCCCCTGGCCGAGGTCGGCCATCTCAAACGGCGTCAACGCGTGGCTGCGGTCGGGGGCGGCACTGCTGCGGTAAACCGCGCCCTGCGAGCGGATCAGCAGGGCACCTTCTTGCGGACCGACCAGTGACACCCCGGCGGCCTCAATGAGTTCGTGCATCGAATCGTGGCCGGGACTCACCCACTGACCACCGACCTCGATCTTGGTTCCTTCGTGTTCATAAGTAGCGACGCGCCCACCGATCCGGTTGCGCGCTTCAAGGACGACGATGTCCCTGCCCTTGCCGCTCAGCTCGGCGGCCGCAGCCAAACCTGCGAATCCTGCTCCGACAACCACGCAATCAAACACGCGCCCAATCTATCTAGGGCGGGCTAACGCACTCACGCCGGGGCCTGGCTTCGCGCGACGCCCAGCCACAAACCAGGTCAAGCCAAGCGCGGCGAAGCTGGCTCAATCGGAGGCTGCCGTCGAGGTGAAGGAATTGTCCCGGGGGAACTCGAAGCCGACGCGAGCGGCAGACGCGCCCTGACCTGCCAGCGGTCGTCCAACGGACCGGCCGAAAACTCACCGCTCACCCCGAGCACACGCTCAGCCATCCGGTTGAGTCCGGTACCGGTGGACGAGTTCACCCGCGGCAACGAATCTCGCGCAAGGGGACTGCTGATCGTCAACGTGACCGCGTCCGGCTGCAAATCGATCACGAACTTCACTTCCCCCGGGCTCGCGTATTTGATGATGTTGGTGGTGGATTCGCTGACCACGCGCCCGAGGATGATCTCTGCGCCTCGAGAGATGTGCTCGTCGCGGGGATCGCCCTCGACGACTGCAGTGTGGCCAGCATCACGGAGTTCTTTGCAGGCATCTTCGATGGCGGCCCGGAGATCGCCGACGGGGATCTCGGTTCCAACGGAGGCGACTTCCGCGAGACTGATGATAAAGCGCAGGTCACTGAGTGCCTTGCGTGCGGACGCTCGGATCGCCTTCTGCGAGGTTTCACGCGTCTTGTCGTCATCGAGCAACTGGGTGTGAAGGGAGATTACCGTGAGTTGGCGGGCGATGCTGTCGTGAAGTTCGCTGGCGATCCAGCGACGCTCGGCGATGATCGCTTCTCGCTGGCGCTCTTCCTGCTCAATGAGCTGTTCTGCGAGCCGACGTCCGCGCGCGTAGGCCACCCGGATCGCAACTCCCATCGACCCAGCGAGGGTCGCGATCAGTAAGTAGCCAACCAGATCTTCGGGGCCGACCTGAACGATGGTGGCCGACCAACCGGCAGCGATGGTGACCAGCAACAACCCGCCCACGTAGGCAAGAATCAAGGGAGTGGAGCCCAGACGTAGAACCAAGAAGGCGGCCAACGAGCCCGCTACGAGTGTCCCAGTGTCATGTTCCGCCAACAGTAGGAAGGCGATGGCTGCGCCCATGATGGAGGTGGCCACCCATGGTGACCAGGCGTATAGCGCCAAGGCCAGCGTGGTAAGGAGGGCGAGCACGCGTTTCGGATGAGTTGCGACACCGTCGACAGAAGTCACGAGCCCATACAGGTCGTAAGCAGCCATTATGCCGACAAGGACCAACAAGATGACACGTTCGGCCTTAGTAAGCCGCTCCGTATGGCTGAATCGGTCTCGGCGCGTAGTTGCACGCACCGCAGCGTCACTGGTCGGCATGGCTACCAGTATGGGCTATCCGCCAGCTAGACTAATTACCGAAACCGAGAAGACGGGAGATGATGTCCCAGATCGACATTTGTCAACACCTCCTATAGTGCGTTGCCGTTTGTCTGACTGATACCCATACTCCCGGCTTTGGCATGCCCACACATCCCTCAAATGTCTACATTTTCATTCATCGAAAGTTGACCATCCTCCTGGCTAAAGGTCTAAAACGCCGACTTCGCGCTAGACTCTCTGCATGACCGAGATCCGGGTGCTGATCACTGATGACGACCCTTTAGTGCGAGTTGCACTTTCGCAGTTCGTCTCGCGAGACCCCCAGATCACAGTCGTCGCCGAAGCCAAAGACGGGCGCG
>JAAYVP010000392.1 GCA_012517115.1 Brooklawnia sp.
ACTGTCAGCCCAGAGGCGGTCGCCCTGAGCAGGACCTTGAAGGCTCGCGGCTTCAGCTTCGTCGGACCCACCACGATGTACGCGCTCATGCAGGCGATCGGCATGGTTGACGACCATCTGGTCGGCTCGTGGCGGAGGGGCTCCTCGGGGGTTTTCGAACCGGGGGGACGCGCGGTCAGCCCGAGACCGTGGTGATGGCCTCGGTCATCTGAGTGGGACTGAGCACCCCGACCTGGGTCTGTTTAACCACGCCATCGGCGTCGATGAAGAAGTGCGCGGGCACCCCCAGCACTCCGTAGGCTGCCGCCAACTTCGTCTGCGGATCAGGTAGCTGGGTGAAGGTCAGCCCGAGCCGGTCGACGTAACCGCCGACGACCGACGCCCCCTCGCCGACGTAGACGGCCACCACCTCAACCCCATCCGGTCCGGCCGCCTCGTGAGCGCCCTGCACGTCCGGCATCTCGGCCCGGCAACCCGAGCACCAAGTGGCCACGAAGACCAACCAAACTGGACGCCCATGCAGCGCGTCCAGTGAGACCTCGCTGCCGTCCAGGGCAGTCGCAACGAAAGCGGGCGCCGCGTCACCGACGCGCGGCGCGCTCCCCACACCCTGCACCTCGACCTGTGAGACCGCCGCACCGGTGGCCTCGTCGACGCCTGGCCGCATCACCAACCAGACCCCCAGCAGCACCGCGAGGGTGGTGACACCCAGCACGATCACGCTGCCGAACCGGCTCCCCCGCAACCGTGCGCGCCAATCGTCAGTCATCAGGCGTATGAGTGCAGGCCACCGAAGAACAGGTTGCCAAAGTAGGTGAATACGATCGCGGCGAAGCCGAGCACGAGCAACCAAGCTGACTTCGAGCCCCGCCAGTCGCGCACCACTCGGGCATGCAGGTAGGCGCCGTAGATCAGCCAAGTCACCAGCGCTGCGGTCTCCTTCGGGTCCCAACTCCAGTAGCGGCCCCAAGCGATGTTCGCCCAGATCGAACCGAGGATGATCATGATAGTGAGCATCGGGAACGTGACGATGACGGCCTTGTAGCCCAACTCGTCGAGGACGTCCTGCTTCGGCCAGCCCGGCCACTTGATCCGCGGCGCGAGCAGGTACATCACGGCGGCACCGAACGCGATGACGGCCGCACCGTAGGCGAGGGCGGCGGTAAACACATGCACGGTCAACAAGGGGCTGTTCTGCAGCGCCGGCATCAAGGGGTTGGCCTCATATGACAGCGTGGACGCGTAGATCAGCATGCCGAGGATGACCGGCAGCACGACCAACGCCAGCGTCCGCACCCGGTAGCGCCACTCGAAGTAGACCTGCGCGAGGATCATGCCCCAGGCGAACGAGACCGCGAACTCGTAGTGGTTGGCGAAGGGCGGGTGCCCAGTGGCGAACATCCGGACGATCATCGACCCGGTGAGCGTCAACAGTGCCAGCTGGGCGAACTTGCTGCCGTACCAGGTGAGCCCTCGACCAGTGGTGACCGCTGCGGCCTTGGAGTCCGTCTCACGGGGTGCCGCGTCCTGGTCGTGTTGTCCGGCACCACCGACCAGCACAGTCTG
>JAAYVP010000393.1 GCA_012517115.1 Brooklawnia sp.
GGGGCGCGCAACGCTTCCATCGTGGCGCTGATCCTCGCTGAGACGCTGCTGGTCGGTCTGGCCGGCGGTGCAGTGGGTTTCGCGCTCGGGATCGGCTTGGCGCAGGTGATAGGTCAGCTGGTCTTCTCGTCCTGGATCACACTGCGCCCACTTGTGCTGCCGGTGATGGTGACGCTGGTCATCTCGATGATCCTGGTCGGCTCGCTGCCCTCGCTGCGGGCGCTGATGAAGCTGAAGCCTTCCGACGTCCTGCATGGGAAGTGAGATCATGCCGCGCGTCCGGATGTACCTGCGAATGATTACGCGTGCCTTTGCGCGCCGTATCTCACGGGTCCTGGTCGCCTCCTTGTCGATCATCGTCGGCGCCACGACGCTGTCGGCCCTGGCGATCATCACATACACCGTGCCTGAGCAGATCGCGCGTGAGCTTCGCTCGTACGGCGCGAATCTGGTGGTCTCCCCGGCGGGCACGCAGACGGTGCGGGTTGAAGACATGGAGACGATCAACGCCACGCTGGCGGAGGCCGGAGTCCAACTGGTGGGGTACGCGCCATACCGTCAGGACAACCTGCTGTACAACCAGCAGCCGTTGCCAGCAATGGCTACGGACTTCGCCCTCGCCACTGTCTTGCGTCCGTACTGGAGCATCGATGGGCAACTGCCGTCGGTCGCCGGCGAAGTGCTCGTCGGGCGCGACCTGGCGCAGCGTTACGGCTTCAAAGTGGGAGACACGATCAGCGTCGTCGCCCAGGCCGAGCAGGGTGTCGACTCCGAGCCGGCCCGACTCACCATCAGCGGGATCTTGCGTACTGGCGGCACCGAGGACGCCATGGTGCTGCTTGCCCTGGCAGACCTGGAGTCGCTGCTACCTTCAGGCGGGCGGCTCGACATGATCGAGTACTCGCTGCTCGGCGATGAAGCAACCCTAGAGTCTGTGGCGTCGACAATCGACCGCGAGGACGAATCGGTGCACGCGCAGGTCGTGAAGCGTATTACCCGCTCCGAGTCGGGGGTTCTGCTCACGTTGCGTGCCCTGATCTGGATAGTCAGCATCGTCATCGGGGCGCTGACGATGATCAGCGTGACAACGACCATGAATGCCGTGGTAAGTGAGCGCGCCACCGAATTAGCGTTGAAGAAGACGCTCGGGGCGTCCAATGGGCAACTTGTGGGCGAGTTCATCGGCGAGGGTGTGATCCTCGGCCTGTTCGGTGGGTTGCTGGGCGCGGTGGGGGGCATCGCGGTGGCGGGGCTGGTCACCCAGGAGGTCTTCAACCTGAACCTGCAGGCCAGTTGGTGGGTGGTACCAGTGACGATGACCGCTGCGGCGCTCGTCAGCGGCTTGGGAACCTTCGTCACCGTACGACGCATCGTCGGTATCAATCCGGCGATTGTGCTGGGAGGGGAGTGAGATGGATCCGCAGACTGTCTACACCTTGTCGGGGGTCAGCCGCCGGTACGGCGAGCTTGCCGCGCTCGACAACGTCGACCTGACCATCCACATGGGGGAGTGGCTGTCGGTCGTCGGCCCGTCCGGGTCAGGCAAGACCACACTGATGAACATCCTCGGCTGCATGGACTTGCCCACTTCGGGCACCGTCTTACTGGGCCAGGAGCGCCTCGACCGTCAAGGCGAACGCGAATTGGCGATCATCCGCAGACAGCGGATCGGGCTGATCTTCCAGAAGTTCCACCTGATCAAGCACCTCACGGCGCTGGAGAACATCATGGTGGCGCAGTACTACCACTCGATTCCCGACGAGGTCGAAGCCCGAGCGGCCCTCGACCGGGTTGGCTTGGGCGAGCGGGCCGGCCACCTGCCTCGTCAGCTGTCGGGTGGCGAACAGCAACGCGTCTGTGTCGCGCGGGCGCTGATCAACTCGCCGTCGGTCGTGTTGGCTGACGAACCGACCGGCAACCTCGACGAGGCGAACGAACGTATCGTGCTCGACCTGTTCCGCCAACTGCATGACGAGGGGACGACCCTGATCGTCGTCACCCACGACGCTGCCGTGGCCGCCCAAGGTCAGCGTCAGATCATCCTCAACCACGGTCGCATCGCACGTGTAGTGGAGACCGAAGACTATGCGCGCGCGTTCGGCATGTCCGAGATAGGAGAACCCAGGTGACCCGACCGCACAGCGTCCACGCCCTTGGCATCGCCGCCGCGGTGGGAATCATGCTGTTCTCCGGATGCAGCAGCCCGCTTCCGACGGCGGCAGAGTTACCCGACGGCACTTTCCGTGGGACGAGTTCCCCGGACGATCAGGGTGCAGTTGGCGCAATCGAGTTCACGGTGCGCGACGGCGTCATCACGTCGGCGTCCTTTGTGGTCACCGACCCCGACGGCACGGTCCACGACGCCGACTACGGATTGTCGAAGTCCACCGGCGAGCCGGTGGACGAGGCGTTCTATCAGCGAGCCCAGGCCGCTGTTGCCGCCGAGCAGGTCTACGTCACCCAGTTCAAGGAGGCCGGTGACGTCGACCAAGTCGACGTCATTGCTGGGGCTTCGCTATCTCACCGCCAGTTCGTGGAGGCGGTCGAGGACGCGTTGAGCGGCATCTGATGCGCTCTGTCGTGGAAGCCCATGAGAGCTGGTCGGAGTCGACTGCGATGGGTACCGTCGTGCATGTCTGCCTGGTGACCGCAGGCGCGGCCGATGGGGACACTCTCGCGAACGCCGCGTCAGCCGCACACGGGATTGTCGCGGAGGTGGACGCTGCGCTTTCTCGATTCGTGCCCACTAGCGACCTCAGCCGACTGAACGCGGCGCCCGGACGGTGGCTGCCGGTCGGACCGCACCTGGTGGCCGTCGCCCAAGCTGCCGAACACTACCGGACCCGCACCAGTGGCATCTTCGACGCGACTGGTGTCGGCCCACCCGCGCAGCACAGAATCCGGTGGCGGGAGGGCGACGACGGCTGGGAGGCGTGGCTCGCGCCCGGGCACGTGGCCGACTTCGGCGCCATCGCCAAGGGCTACGCTGCTGACCTGGCTCGCGAGCGCTGCCGAGCGGCGGCTGCCGGGGTCCTGGTCTCGATCGGCACCTCCTCAATCTCGTTCGCCGGCGTTGCCCCGCGCCGGGCGGTTTGGCGCATCGCGATCGGCTCACCTTGGGAGGAACTGACCGAGACTGTCGGTTACGTGGAGACGCCGTGCGGGTCGTTCTCGATGTCGGGGGTACGTGGTCACCGCCTCGGCGCCGCGTCCTTGGTCGTCGAGCACGTGTTAGACCCGCGTACCGGGCGTTCGGCGCGAACCGATGTCTGCGCTGTCGGCGTCCTGAGCGATGACGGCATGCGCAGTGAAGCTCTCTCAACAGCGACCCTGGTGCTTGGTTTGCGCGAGGGAATGGCGTTGTGTCGCGCCCTCGGTGCGGAGGCGTTGGTGCTGACCGCTTCCGGCGCCGTCGTCGCCACCCCCGAGATGGCGCCTCGGGTCGCACTGCGCGAGGGCGTCAGTGAGTGGGCGTGTCGACGCGGTAGGTCGGCCCAATCAACGCCAGCTGCGGCGCGACTGGGCGCGAATGGGTCGTAGCGGCGACCCAGTAAGGTGAATCCATGAATCTAACCCCTCGGCGCGAGGCCACCCGTCGGCGCCTGATCGACTCAGCTGTGCATGAGTTTGCCGCGAACGGGATCGACGCGACGAGTGTGGAGCAAATCAGCGAGGCCGCCGGCTTCACTAGAGGTGCCTTCTACTCGAATTTCGCCGACAAGGACGAGTTGATTCTCGCGATCGTCGAGGACATTCACGCGACCACGAACGAACTATTCTCCAAGGCAATCGAGGGATTGCCAGGGGGAGTGAGCTTGGACGACGCCGTCAGATTGGTGCTGCAAAGTCGCATCATCTCCCCTGAGGTGCACAC
>JAAYVP010000058.1 GCA_012517115.1 Brooklawnia sp.
AACAACATCCCCCTGATCGCCAAGATCCTCCTCGACGAGGGCATGATCGACAAGGTCGGCATCGGGCTGATCGCCAATGCAGCGCTGATCGCCTACGGCTTGTCGAAGTTCTTCATGGCGACCGTCTCCGACCGTTCGAACGCCCGGCTGTTCCTGCCGATCGGTTTGGCGCTGTCGGCGGTGGCCAACATGGTGGTGGCGTGGGTGCCGGCAGCGTCGGCCACAGTCGCCTCGTTCGCGATCGTCATGTTCATCAACGGTTGGGTCCAGGGCATGGGCTGGCCGCCTTGTGGTCGGGTGCTCGTGCACTGGTTCTCGACCAACGAGCGGGGCTGGAAGACCGCCATCTGGAACACCGCTCACAACGTGGGTGGCATCGCCGTCGGCATCGCGGCAGCAGCGGGCCTCGGTTTCACCGGTGGCCAGTGGCAGAGCGCCTTCTGGTTCCCGGCGATCATCGCCCTGGTCGTGGCAGTTTTCGCCTTCTTCACCATTCGTGACACCCCGGCCTCTGTGGGCCTGCCCCCCATCGAAGAGCATCGCAACGATCCGGCCAAGGTCGAAGTGGCCGACGGCGAAGAGGAACACCTCAGCTACTGGCAGATCATCGTCAAGCATGTGCTGCTCAACCGGGTCATGGTGCTGCTAGCTCTCACCAACGTCTTCGTCTACGTGCTGCGCTACGGGGTGCTGTCATGGACGCCGGTCTTCCTTTCCGAGCACCACGGCGCATCCGTTACCGCGGGCATCGCCGGGTTCTCCCTGTTCGAGCTGGCCGGCATCTTCGGCACTCTGGCCGCGGGCTGGGTCTCCGACCGCGTCTTCCGCGGTAACCGCACCATGACCGGCATCACCTTCATGGTCGGGGTCGCCATCTTCCTGGTGCTCTACTGGCTGGCCCCGGTTGGCATCCCGTACTGGCTGCTCATGGTCTACCTGTTCTTCATCGGCGCCTTCATCTACGGCCCGGTCATGCTGATCGGTCTGCAGGCGCTCGATATGTCGGCTCGCCACGTGGCGGGGACCTCTGCCGGCTTCACCGGCCTGTTCGGCTACGTGATCGGCGCGACCTTGGCGTCCACCGGGGTGGGCTGGGTGGTGCAGCACTTCGGTTGGGGCGTGGCCTTCGGTGCACTCACCGCGTGTGTGGTGGCCGCGATCGTCCTGCTGACCCTGGTCATGCCGGAGGAAAAGCGCCTCATCGCCGTGCACGACGCCAAGGCGAAGCAGATGCAGAACTCCATTGATGCCGAACGCGAGCCGCAGAGGGTCTGAGCTTCCCGGGCAGAGAACTGAATCCCAACAGCAACGATTCGGGCCGAGGACCAGCGGGTTCTCGGCCCGAACTGATCGGTTCACGGGATAGCGTCCACTGGCCCCAGTTCTGAGATGATGCGTTGCACGTGTTTGGGGCCACGGGTTTCGAGTTCGAGGACGATCTCGACCTCCCCGATCCGCAGCGCGGCTGAGGTCCGGTAATGCTCGACCGACAGCACATTCGCGCCCAAGGCGGCCACTTGCTCCAAGATCCTGGCCAGTTGGCCAGGCAGGTCAGGCGAGCGGAACCGCAAGTGCAGGTAACGCCCGGCGTGAGCCAACCCGTGCTGCAGCACGCTGTTGAGCATCAGCGGATCGATGTTGCCGCCAGACAGCACCGCGACGACGGGGCCATCCCAGGTGCGCTTGTGCTCCAACAGCGCGGCGACACCAACCGCACCGGCCGGCTCCACCACCAGCTTCACCCGTTCCACCAGCAGCAACAACGCCCTGGCGATCTCCTCCTCTGTGACTGTCAGCACCTGCTTGGCGGTGCGCTGCACCAGCGGCAGGGTCACGTCGCCCGGCCGGGCAACCGCGATGCCGTCGGCCATCGTCTGCATGTGGCCGACTGGCGTGGGCACTCCAAGCCGCAACGATTCCGGGTAGGCAGCGGCGCCCTCCGCCTGGACACCGATGACCTCCGGGCCGTCCTCGCGGAACGCGGCGACGGCCGACCCGATTCCCGCCAGCAGCCCACCTCCGCCGGTGGGGACGAGCACATGCCGGGCGCCGGGGACCTGTTCCAGGATCTCCAGTCCCATACTGGCCTGGCCGAGCACGATGTCGCGGTGGTCGAAGGGGTGGATGATCGTCTGCCCGGTGCGTGCGGCCTCGACCTTGGCCGCGACTAGGGCTTCGTCGATGGTCTCCCCTACCAGCCGGACCTCGGCGCCGTACCCCTCGGTGGCCGCGATCTTCGGCAGAGCCGCGCGCTCGGGCATGTAGATCGTGGCCTTCATCCCCAACCGACGGGCCGCGAGCGCCACACCCTGGGCGTGATTGCCGGCGCTTGCTGCCAGGACGCCAGCCGCACGCTCCGACGGAGACAGTCGCGACATCCGGACGAATGCCCCTCGGATCTTGAACGAACCGCCGGACTGCAGGTTCTCGCATTTCAGCCAGACGTCCACCCCGGCGATCCGCGATAACGATGCGGACGACTGCACCGGCGTCCGCTGGATCACCGGCTCCAACAACTGAGCCGCGGCAACGATCTCATCTGGGCTGGGGGGAACGACATCGTCCATACGACAAGTGAAGGGCACACAGGGTTCACTGTCCAGACCGACAGCGTGCCGCAATCGGCTGAACTGGCCGGAGCCTGGGGGTACTCGGTGCCGCGCCGACAGTCCTGACCATTACCTGCCGCAGGTGCGTCACCGTCTGCGCGCGGTCTTGCGCTACTTGACTAACTCTCACTTGCGCCCGCGTTGATCTCGCGGATGGATTCGTGGCGGGAATAGGCTTCCCCTGACGCAGATCGCGTCGCTGAATGCTGCATATCCTATGGTGGCCCGCTCTCTCACTGCATGGATCGGGGCGCCTCTGACACTGAACAGGGGAAGGCAATGGGGACCAACCACACCACCGAGCAACTCAATCAAGCGGTCCGCAACGAGGTCACCAACGGCCGTTCACCGAGCACAGAAGGGGAAATCGAGCGCGCATTCCCGAAGACCGACGTTCTGCGTTACATCACCAACGACAGTTTCATCGCAGATCCAACCAAACTCTTGGGAAGGGTCTACTACGAGAAGGCGGGCAGCAACGCCCTAACGCCGTTTATCACCCGTGTGGCGGTGGCCGTGGACGAGGAGTCCAAGCTCACCACACCAAGCACCGTGTCCGAGTTGATCCTCGACTCCAAACTCAGCGCTTCGACTGACATCTTGTCGCTGGTGTCACTGTCGGTGGGTGTGGATGAGGTCTTCGAAGTGCGCGTGATCAACAATGCGGCCGCGCGTGCAGTGGATGTTGGTGATGCTTGGGACGCGGCTCTGGACAAGTGGCTGAACACCCCAAGATGCAGGAGCCTGATTGAGGACCCGGACGTGAACAGCGTCAGTGTCGTCACTGGAGTCGTGCAGAAGTACCTCACCACCAAGAAGTACCGCAAGTTCGAAGCCGGGGTCAAAGGCGGATACGCCGGGGTGAGCGTCGGCGGATCCCTTTACACCAGTTCATCCGAGTTCCAGTTGCATGTGGTCTACGGGGTTGACTTGGTCTCGTTCGGTGCTCCGGGTCGACCAGACGCCGCTCGCGAGGTGAGGGCAGCACTCCAGCCCATGGCGAGGATCGACGTTGAGACAACCGCCGACAAGTTCGCCTCCATGGCGGTGAAGCGCGGGTTCGCCCTGCCGCGCAGCCGGGGCCGCAAGTAATCCATCGCTGCCACCACGTCGGCACGTGCTGGGCGAGTCTGTCGCCCAGGGCACCACTCGTAGGGGTCTGCGACCTACCAGATCGGCTGCCGCACCACTCCCGCCTCCAGCAGCGACACGAGCGCGTCCCGCTCTGCCCAGAACACAGCTGGCCGACCGGACACTCAGTCGATCACAGCCGCATTGGCAGCCGCGATCACCCGCAGGTTGTGCGGCAACGCCCCGTCGAAACCGGGTGTGGTCATGGACAAGATGACGGTGTCGCGGGCGGGGTTGTTGACGAACTTCGTGCTGAAGAAGCCCTGCCAGCTATAGGCACCCGGACCGCCCAGATAGTGGATCGAACCCGCAGGCGCGTTGACGCCCTGCTGGATGTCGAGTTGGTAACCCCACTTGTTCTGAGTCAGCTGCCAATTGGTTAGGTCGCCGATCTGGTTGGACGTCATCAGCTCGACCGCGGCCCGGCTGACGACCCGGACGCCGTCCAACTCGCCCATGTTCAGCAGCATCTGGGCGAAACGGTAGTAGTCGTGGGTGGTGCCGTGCAGGCCGCCAGCCCCGCTGAAGTAGGTCTGGTGTTCGCTGAAGGTGTACTGCGGGCCGAGGTTGCCCAGGCCGAGCGGCGACGGGCCGGTCTGCTGCTCGGCCTTGCCGGCCCAGTAGACCGCGGCGACCCGCTTGAGTTGGTCCTCCGGCGGAAAGAACCAGGTTTCGTTCATGCCCAGCGGGGCGAAGATGTGCTGCCGCAGATACTCGTCGAAGCTCAAGCCCGAGACCACCTCGACCATCCGGCACAAGGTGTCGACCGAGTTGTTCGAGTAGTCGAAGTGCTCGCCCGGATGCGCCATCAGCGGCAGCCCAGCCAGCAG
>JAAYVP010000394.1 GCA_012517115.1 Brooklawnia sp.
GGCGTACCCGTTGGTGATGACGAACTGGTTGGCGTGGTAGACGAACGCCAGAGGCAGGGCGTTCACGCGTACACCCGCCTGGCCTCGGACAGCATGGACTGGATGCCGTCGTCCAACGCGGCCCGCGCAAGACGGAGCCACCGCGGCAGGATGCGCAGTTCACCGGTGCGGTAGGTCACAAGTTCAAAGTGCAGGCTCTGAACCAAGGCCCGAGCAACTTCCGCGGGAACCGCCGCGGCATCCTGACCCTCCTTGAGCCACCGGTTCCAGAAGGCCTCGGCCAAGTCCGCGCCAGCCCGGAAGTCGCCGGTGTTCATCCAGGACGAGACGAGCAGCATCGCAACCGCGTAACCGACGTCATAGGAAGGTCGACGGAATCCTGCCGTGTCAAGGTCCAGCGCTGTGACTGCCGGAGACGGGCCGTCCAGGATCCAGAGGTTTTGGGGATGCAAATCACCGTGCGACGGCACCAACCGGACAGGCTTCCCCGCCAGCACGCCCGCGACATCGTGGAGGATGCCCTCGAACTCGTCCTGCCGATCGGGGAAGATCACCGCCAGTCGGCGCACCTCCCCCCTCATCTCACCCACGGACCGGTAGTCCGAACGATCCTCCAGGCTGACCGGGAGCCGCTGGAGGGCCAACAGCCACTCTGCTGCGGCGACTGCTGTGCTAACACGCCCGGCGAGGTCCCGTCCGACCCATTCTGACCAGGGGCTGCCGGGTGCCACATCGGCCAGCAAGGTCCTCCGCTCGGGAGACCAGCCGCGCGCCGAGGTCACGCGGAAACGGCTGGGCTCGGTGAATCCGGCGGCGGTGAGCCGCCGTAGCCAGCGGTTCGTCAAGGCACCGCGCTGGTCTGGGTACTGTTTGAGCGCGAGGCGGCGCCCGTCCCGCAGAGCGACGATGGCCAGCCGCTTTGGCCCGGCCCGGAGCACGTCCACCCAACTCACCGAATCGGCGAGGCCTGGCGTTTGTTCCTCCAGGGTCTCCCGGAGCCAGTCGGCGACGCCATCGGCACCGATCTCGACTTCGATGGTGTGGCTTGCCTGCGACATGATCCACTCCCTTCATTCGCCTGTCAAGCAACACCCTCCCCGGCCAGGATTGGGTGCGGGTTAGCGAATGGTGAGAGATCTCACATGTTCGAGCCGCGCAGTCGGTACCCCACTCCCCGGACGGTCTCGATAGTGTCGGCGCCCAGCTTGGTACGCAGATAGCGGACGTAGACGTCGACGACGTTGGAACCCGGATCGAAGTCGAACCCCCAGACACGGCTGAGCAGTTGCTGACGGCTGAGGACCTGATCCGGGTGGCGCATGAACATCTCCAGCAGGGCGAATTCTCGGCTGCTGAGTTCCGCCGTCTGCTGTCCGATCATTGCGCGGCGGGTACGGATGTCGAGCGTGAGGTCACCGGACCTGAGGATCGTCGCCTCCGCCCGGCTGGTGCCGTGCAGACGAAGGCGGATGCGTGCCAACAGTTCGTCGAACGCGAACGGCTTGCGCATGTAGTCGTCGGCACCGCCCGACAGGGCCGCCACGGTGTCCTCGACGGCATCCCGGGCGGTGAGGATGATGACAGGGAGGGTCGCTCGTTCCGCCTGAATACGTTGCAGGACACCGAAGCCGTCCAGCCCTGGAAGCCCGAGGTCCAGGATCAGCAGGTCGAACTCGCCCGAAATCGCGAGAGCGGCCGCCTCCTGTCCGTCGGCCACTACCGAGGTGGACATCCCTTCGGCCCGTAACCCCTTCTCGATGAAGGACGAGATGCGGGGCTCGTCCTCAGCGATCAGAATTCTCGTCATCCGTCCTCCCGTGGGGGGTGCAAAGGTAGGTCGAGAGTGAACACCGAACCACGCCCCGGCTCGGAGGCGACGCTGGCCGTCCCACCGTGGGCCGC
Organism: Brooklawnia sp.; assembly: GCA_012517115.1. Classification (GTDB taxonomy): domain Bacteria; phylum Actinomycetota; class Actinomycetes; order Propionibacteriales; family Propionibacteriaceae; genus Brooklawnia. Next base: position 1,903 of record JAAYVP010000394.1, read on the forward strand.
GACTATTCCGGCCACGATCGCCAGACCAAGACCCGACCCTCGGCCGTTGCCGGCCGCGTCCCGGCCTCGGGCGAACCGCTCGAAGATCCCAGCCTGATCTGCGGGTTCGATGCCGACTCCGCCGTCCCTGACCCACAACTCCAGACGTTGCCCCTCGACGGCACCACCCAGGGCCACGGTATCGCCTGGCTGAGTGTGGGCGACCGCGTTCGCAGCCAGCTGCAGCAGGGCCTGGGTGAGCCGCTGACCGTCCAGCACTGCCACGCCTTCCGGAGTCTGGTCGATGAGCCACCTGCGTTCACCCAGCGCGGTGGCCTTGGCGAACGTCTCCACGAC
>JAAYVP010000059.1 GCA_012517115.1 Brooklawnia sp.
GACGAGATCGCGATGCAGGCGAACGGCGAGGAGCGCGTCAAAGCAATCTGGGACGTCTTCCAATCCAAGCTGGTGCGTCGCGGTGTCGACCTCAGGTCGGTGCAAGCCACCGAACCTAGACTGTCGGGCAAGGCCTGGCACATGACCGCGGACATGCAGAACGGGATCTCGCAGGAGAATGCGAAGAGAATCAGCAAACTGATCCGCGACGAAGGACCCAAAGGCGTCAAAGCCCAGATCCAGGGCGACGAACTACGGGTGAGCTCCAAGAAGCGCGACGACCTGCAAGCCGTCCAGCGGCTCATCCGTGAGGCGGACTACGACTTCGCGGTGCAATTCGTGAACTACCGGTAGCACCAGCGGCCCGAGCCAAATCAAGTGCCGCAGGCAGACACGTTCAGGCCCGGCGTCCGAAGACCATGGCCACCGAGCGGATCGCCAGAACCAATCCGGCGAAACCGAGCAGGAAGCCCAGGATGTCGTAGACGCGAAAGCGGAAGAGCGTCGGGCCGCCGTCGGTCACCAACAGCAGGATCGCGCCCAAGACCGCGAACCCGGCGAGAACCGCCACGACGACCTGATTGGCCAGACCTATCAGGAAGTCCCGGTCATCAGGGTGCGAAACGATCCGCATGTGGGTGGTGAATCGGCCGTTCTGCAGGTCGTCGGTGATGCGGTTCAGCCTTCGGGGCAGTTGGGTCAGCAACGGCAAGGCCCGAACCGCTTGGTTCGACAGTTGCCGCCGCACCCCGTCGGTCGAGATGTCCCCCACCACGCCGCGCGACAGATCCCGGGCGCTGGCGATCAGATCAAGCTTCGGGTGCAGGATCTTGAGCGTCCCTTCAAGGGAGCCGAGGGAACGCAAAGCCAGAGTGATATTGCTGGGAACGCTCATGCCTTGCTCCAGCACGACCTTCAGCACTTGCTGGAAGAAGGCGAGACTGCCGCCGGTGGCACCGCCGCGCACCCGGGTGATCAGCACCCCCATCGTCCGCTCCAAGCCACGTTCGTCGAGGTTGTCGTCGTGGTCGAGCAGTTCCAAGACCGCGTCAGTGGCCAACCCTGGATCGTCGGCATCTACCGCCCACAGCAGCAGGCCGAGATTCCGACGCGCTGCCGCGTCCAATCGGCCGACCGAACCGAAATCGAGCAGACCCACCTGCCCGTCCGGCCAAATCAGCACGTTACCGGAGTGCAGGTCGGCATGGAAGACGCCTTGGTCGAGGATCTGCCCGAGCACCGCGCGCAGCAGCACATCAGCGGCGCGGCGCCGGATGTCGACGGGCAGTTCCGCGACCAGCGTTCCGGCTCGCGCCAACGGCGTGCCGTCGAAGCGCTCCATCACAATTACCCGTTCGGTGCACAACTCGTCGTAGACATCGGGGACGCGCACTCCGTCGGTCCGCAACCCGTCACGCAACGCGGCCATGTTCTCGACCTCGGTGTGGTAGTCAAGTTCCTCAAGGACCGACTGCGCGAAACCGTCGATGATCTCGACGACCCCGATCTGACGCGCCCACGGCGCGCTACGTGCCACCCTGCGCGCCAGTCGTTTCAGGATCTGCAGATCGACTTTGACTTGTTCTGCGGCCCCAGCGCGCTGCACCTTCACCACCACCGCATGCTGCTCGTCCAGTACCGCGCTATGCACCTGCGCCACCGAGGCGGCCGCGGCCGGCTCCGGATCAATCTCCAGCCGGTCCAGCTTCGAGCCGAGTTCCTCCTCAAGCACCGTGCGGACAAGCCGATATTCCTGAGGGTGGGCTTCAATGGTCAATTTCGACAATTCGTTGATGAACTCGGGCGGTAACAGGTCGCTGCGGGTGGAGAGCATCTGGCCGAGCTTGACGAAGGTAACTCCGATCTCCTCCATTGCGCGTCGCACCGAGACTGCCGTGGTTTGCCCGGGCCTCAGCACACGCCATTGCGCGGTCAGGCCGTACACGCCGAGGATCCACATGATCCTGAGGTATCGCCCGGTGCGGCGCACCCGGGCGGGCCAGCCGGTCAGCAGCGAGCGCAGCGGCGGCATCGACCCAGTAGGAGCAATGACCTCCAGCACCATCACCACCAGCAGCGCCATCACGAAGGCGCCAAGCAGAATGGCTACCCCGATCACAGTGATGGTCGCCAGATCGGCCGACGACGGATTCTCGGGATCGAGCGGGAAGGGCGCCAGGGTCGGCAGCGAGCCGAGCGCCACAGACACGATCATGCTGACCAGAAAGGCCCGCGTGGTCGAGACCTGGATGCCGAGCACCCGACGGCTGGTGCGAGCCACCAGCCCGGTGATCAACAGCATCATCGCCAAGCCGAGGATCAGGCCGCCCACACCGCGGGTCACTGCGTCCAGGAAACTCATCTCAGCCCACTCGCACTGTTTGTTCGAAGGTCTCGGTGATAACAGTCACCAATTCACCACCATGCAGTTGGCGCCCACGCTGCGTCTCGATCTCACCGTTGACCTCCACATCACCCGATGTGATCAGTTCCCTCGCGTGCGCCCCCGATTCCGCTAGTTGAGCGAACTTCAGGAACTGGCCAAGCCGAATCGTTCCCCCGACCAGTACGACCGGGATCTCGTGGCGTCCGATCTCCATATGCCGATCCTGACACACCCGCGCTCCTCAGCAGCGCGATGGGCCGACCCGATTCCTGTTGAGACTCCGCCAAAGTTAGAATGCGATCATGATCGAGGGCGAGCGCCGTGGCTCGACGAGCCAGAGTGAGCGGCGCGGCCCCCGAGACACCGGCATGACGGCCGTGGCTATCAGCGCCGCCCGCGCTCGGGTACTAGACCGGCTGCGCGGTCGACACGAACCCTGGGGTGTGCCAGAACTGGCCGACACCCTGCAGTTGCACCGAAACACAGTTCGGGAGCACTTGTCATCACTGGTGAACGCCGGGCTAGCTGAATTCACCGAGATCCGTTCCGACGGTCCCGGGCGTCCCTCGAGGCGTTACACCGCGACCCCGCTGGGTGGCGGCATCGACTACCTCGAACTCGTGAACGCCCTGGTGGATTCGGTACAGAATCTGCCTGATGCCGAGCAATTCGCCGAATGTGTCGGCGAGACCTGGGGAGAACGCCTCGCGGAGCAACTCGCCCACGCCCGGCCCGCCGGTGACCTGCTGGATTGGATGGACGTACTGGGTTTCACTCCGCAGCAGACCACCGGCGGTGCCATCGAGATGCGTAGTTGCCCGGTGCTGGCTGCGGCCCGTAAGAACCCCACGATCGTGTGTGGCATTCATCGTGGTCTGCTGCGAGCATTGGCACGGCCGAGCCGGGGAGAAATCGACGTGGAGTTGCTGCCTTGGGCGTCCCCAACAGGGTGCCTGCTGCAGATCACCGATCGGATCGACTGATGCCGGTCAGCTAGTACCGAGGTGCTCAGGCAGCAGGATCAACAGCGTGGCCAGTAGCAGCAGCAAGCCCGACGCCACCAGCCACAACGGGACGATCGGATCCTCGGGATCGATGACCGTCGACGAGGTAGCGAGCCACCCCATCAACAGACCCAGCACCGGGATCACCAGCAAGCAGATCGAGCCCGCTCGGATGCGTCCCCTGTCACCCACCAGCGACCCGATGCTGGCCCCCCAACCGATGACTGAGCCGAGCGCAGCGAAACCCACCAGCCAGATACCCACCTGCTGCGTCCGGTGGCCGCCGTCCCCGGTCATTGACGCATCCAGCAGCCACCAGGCGATGGTCGCCAGCACGGCAGCCGCCCACCAACCGATCAACGCGAGAAGTGCCGGGCGGGTACGCAAACGGGCCAGGCCGCGGTCCGAATTCGGCAGTCGCTGATGACTCATCACCACAGCCTATGCTGCCGCCCGCCGGCACCCACGTGCCAGACCTACGGCCACGCGGGTAGTTTGGCGTCCATGCGAATCGCCACCCACAACGTCAACGGCATCAGGGCTGCCCAGCGTCGCGGGTTCACCAACTGGTGCGCAGCCCGCGACCCCGATGTGATCGCGCTGCAGGAGGTCCGCTGCCCGATTGAATCCCTGCCGACCGAAGCCTTCGGTGAGTACCACCTGACATATGATCCCGGCACCGTGGCCGGACGCAACGGTGTCGCGGTGCTCACCCGGCAGGCGCCTTCCGCGGTTCGCAGTTGGGACGCGACCGTGTTCGCTCTGGCCCCCGGTGGCGCGGGGAGCCTCGTTGAACCGGTGACCGACCTGCGACTAGCACGTGAGTTGCGGAGCTTTGCGGGCGAGGGACGCTATCTTGAGGTCGATCTGGGGGATGCGCCGGTCACGGTGGCCAGTGTCTATGTTCCGAAGGGCGATTCGCCGCTGACGCCCCGGGACAAAGCAACGGCGGCGACGGCGCTGGCCCGGTACGAACGCAAGATGGCGTTCCTGGCCGGATTCGCCAGACAGCTGGTAGCCAGTCGACGTGCGGCGGCCCGTCGCGGCCGGGAGTACTTGGTCGTCGGCGACTTCAACATCGCGCACACCACCCTCGACGTGCGGAACTGGCGGTCCAACGCGAACACCGCGGGCTTCCTACCGGTCGAGCGGGAGTGGTTCACCAGCATCGTCTCGCCACGCACACTGGTCGATGTGGTGCGCCAGCTGCACCCGACGGCCAGCGGCCCCTATTCGTGGTGGAGTTGGCGTGGCAAAGCGTTCGACTCGGACGCTGGCTGGCGGATCGATTACCAGCTGGCTACTCCACGGCTGGCCCGCAGCGCGGTCGCCGCCGGCACTGACAAGGACGCGTCCTACGAGACCAGAATCAGCGACCACGCCCCGGTGGTGGTCGACTACCGGCCCTGAATCGACACCGATCAGCCGACGAACCGGGCTGCCACCTCGGCCTCTTCGACGTCGGCGAGCCGGGCGTGCCGCCAACGTGGCCGGTCGTCACGGTCGACGATCCGGGCCCGGACGCCTTCGACGAAGTCAGCAGGGTCGGACATCGCAGTGCGGGCGAGCGCGCGGTCCTGGTCGAGAACCGCCGCCACATCGGGCAACTCCCGCGCTCGGCGGACCGCACGCAGGGCGAGCGCCACCGAGAACGGGCTGCGGGTTCCGATGATTTCGGCGCTGGCCCGAGCGTCCGGATGGGGATGGCCAGCCAGAGCGTCGACGATTGTTACCGCGTCGTCGGCCGCATAGCACTCGTCGATCCAGCCGGAGGCACCGGCCAGCCAGGACGCCTCGGCGTCGGCGCCCGGGCATTCGTCCAGCAAACCTGCCCAGTAGCCGGATGCCCCATCGATCGTCTGCCCAGTCATCGCGAGGTGCTCACCGACGTGCCCCGGCGTCCGGGCAAGTTCAAAGCAGACCCCAACATCAGGCCACAGCCCGATCGCAACCTCGGGCATCGCGAGTCGGGTACCCGGCGCACCGACGCGGCGGGTCTGGTGCAGACCGATCCCCAGGCCGCCACCCATCGAGATACCCACCAGGTGCGCCGCCACCGGCTTGGGGTACTCGGCGATGAGCTGGTCGAGGTCGTACTCGGCGAGGAGGAAGCCGAGCGCCTCATCGACTCGTCCGGCCAGCACCGCA
>JAAYVP010000395.1 GCA_012517115.1 Brooklawnia sp.
GTTGCTTGACCAGACCAGGCAGTTGGGCCTGGCCGCAGTCTCGGTCGGCTTCGGGCCGGACTGCGTCTATCGTGTCGTCGAGTGGCATCCGGAGGGTACGGGCAGCAGCTTCACGCTGGTTCACCCCGCGGGGACGCTGACTGCGACGATCTGCCTGCCGGGGGACTACAACGTCCGCAACGCCGCCACCGCGCTCGCGATGATTGATCAGGCGGGTCTCGATATGTCGGCGGCGCTGCCCGGGCTAGCTCGAGCGGTCATTCCCGGCCGTATGCAGCCGGTCGAGCTGACCGCGCCGGACGGTCGGGGTGCGCCGCGGGTCTACGTCGACTTCGCGCACACCCCCCAGGCGGTGGCCTCCGCGCTTGGGGCGCTGAACCACCTCGCGCAAACCTCGGCGCGCGTGATCGCGGTGCTCGGCGCCGGCGGGGATCGCGACCCTGACAAGCGGGAGCCGATGGGTCGGGCGGCGGTAGAGGGCGCCGACGTCGTGGTAGTGACCGACGACAACCCACGCTCGGAGGATCCCGCAGCGATCCGTTCTCGTGTGTTGTCCGGTGCCCGGGCCACTGTGGAGCAGGCACCGCAGGGTAGCCGGACCGCCCGGGTCGAGTGTCTGGATGGGGGTGAGCGCAGCTCGGCGATCGGGCTGGCGCTACGGTTGGCCCGGCCGGGTGATGCGGTGGCGATTCTGGGTAAGGGCCATGAACGAACCCAGCAGTTGGCCGATCGCACGATCGACTTCGACGACGTGGCCGTCGTGCGCGAGCAGTGGGCCGAGATCATCGCAGGAGGGGCAAGATGAAGACGCGTACCGCAGCCGAATTGGCGCGGTTGATCGAGGCCGGTGGCAGTTCCTGCCGTGTGGTCGGGGACGCCGAGACGCTGGTGGGCCCCGACGTGGTCATCGACAGCCGCAAGGTCAGTCCCGGTGCGCTGTTCGTGGCGCTGCCCGGGGAACACGTGGACGGTCACGAGTACCTTCCGCAGGCCGCCGAGTCTGGCGCGGCGGCCGCGATCACCAGTCACGAGGTGGCCGCCGCACTGCCCCAGCTGGTCTGCGAATCCGCCAGTTCGAACCCGGCGCAGCAGGGTCTGACGGCGTTGGCACGTAGTCTGCATACGCAGGCCAGGGCGTCCGGCCTGCTCACAGTAGCGATCACCGGCAGCTCCGGGAAGACCAGCACCAAGGATCTGCTCGCCCAGGTGCTCGCCGCGCACGGCCCCACGGTGAGTCCGCTCGGCTCCTTCAACAACGAGCTCGGCACCCCACTGACGGTCTGCCAGATCGACGAGCAGACCAGATACCTGGTCAGTGAGATGGGTGCCCGGGCGAGGGGCGACGTCGCCTACCTCTGCTCGATTGTGAAGCCGAGCGCATCGATCGTCCTCAACGTCGGTACCGCGCACCTCGGCGAGTTCGGCAGCCGCGAAGCAATCGCCCGAGCCAAAGGTGAGATCGTCGAGGCGCTGGACGCCGACGGCTGGGCGGTCCTCAACGCCGATGACGCGTTGGTGGACGCGATGTCTGCGCGTACCCAAGCTCACATCGCAAGGTTCACCGTAGGTACCGCTCACGAACCGGAGGGAGATCTGGTCGTCCGGGCGCACGATCTGAAGGCCGACGACCTGGCTCGCTTCGGCTTCACTTTGACCGTCAGCGATCCATCTGGGCGTGACGAATCGGCCCAGGTACGACTGCGCGTCCTCGGCCGCCACCAGGTTATCGACGCCACCGCCGCCGCGACCGCGGCACTGGCGCTCGGTCTTCCGCTGGCTACCGTCGCGGACGCCCTGAGCCGGGCCACTTCGCGTTCCTCGTGGCGGATGGAGTTGCACGAATTGCCCTCAGGCGCGGCTGTCATCAACGATGCCTACAATGCCAACCCCGACTCCATGGCCGCGGCGCTACGGTCGCTCGCCTCGATAGCCGACCATCGCCGCGCCAGCTTCCCGGCTGCCAAGGCCATTGCCGTGCTGGGCGACATGCTGGAGCTCGGCCCGGGGTCGGCCGACCTGCACTTCCGCGCCGGCGCCCTTGCCGCAGACCTGGGCATCGACGAGGTCGTGGCGATCGGCGAGTTCGCCGACGACCTGGCGGCCGGTGCCAGCCAGGCGGGCGGGCGAGGCCGGATCGTCACGGTCGAATCCGCTGCTAACTCCCTGGATCTGCAGCCAGGAGACGTCGTCCTGATCAAGGCGAGCCGAGGACTGCGCCTGGAGCGGGTCGCTGACCAATTGGTCAGTGGGGAGGCGGAACGATGATCCTCATCATCACGGCCGGTGTCGTGGCTTTGCTCGGAACGTTGATCGGCACTCGCATCTTCATCGGTTTCCTGGTTAGGCGAGGCTACGGCCAATTCGTTCGCGACGACGGCCCCAAGACGCACGGCAGCAAACGCGGCACCCCCACCATGGGGGGTGCGGTCATCGTCGGCTCGGCCCTGATCGCGTATGCGCTGGCGCACTTGTTGAACTGGGAACGGCCGTCCTATTCGGGGCTGCTGCTGATTGGCTTGTTGGTCGCTTGTGGCGCACTCGGCTTCATTGACGACTGGACGAAAATCCGCCAGCAGCGCTCGCTGGGGCTGACCGGTCGCGGCAAGCTGATCGGTCAGTTGCTGATCGGGCTGGCGTTCGGTATTGCCGCACTGAACTTCCCGAATACCTACGGCGAGACCCCGGCCAGCCAGGCCATCTCGTTCACTCGAGACATAGATTGGCTGCGCTTGCCGGTGGTAGCAGCCGTGATCTGGATGACCCTGCTGATCATCGCCTCCTCGAATGCGGTCAACCTCACCGACGGGGTCGACGGACTCGCCACCGGAGCCCTCACCATGGTTTTCGGTGCCTATGTGCTGATCTCCATCTGGCAGCGCAACCAGTGGTGCCGTCCCGGCTCCACGGCCAGCCCGATGTGCTATCAGGTCCGA
>JAAYVP010000060.1 GCA_012517115.1 Brooklawnia sp.
CCGGCAATCATGGTGGTCGGCCAGTTGATCAACAAGTTCGTCAGCGGCGGCGCCGACCCAGATCTGTCGTCGGTGGCGATCACCCAGACCGGTGGCATGTGTCGGGCTACCAACTACGTGGGCATGCTCCGCAAGGGATTGAAGGACGCCGGCTTCCCGCAGGTGCCGGTGATTGCCCTCAGTGCCCAGGGGCTGGAGAACAACCCGGGCTTCAAGCTGTCTGGCGGACTGCTGCACCGTGGCGTGCAAGGCCTAGTGCTCGGTGACCTGTTGCAGAACGTGTTGCTGCGGGTGCGTCCCTACGAACGCGTCGAGGGCTCTGCGATGGCGTTGTACGCACACTGGGACGCCATCACCCGCGAGTTCTTCCAGTACGGCGGCTACTCACCTACGCTGGACCGCCGCATCGGCTTCACCTGGATGATCAACCAGATCGTCAAGCAGTTCGACGAGTTGCCGCTGCTCAACATCGTGCGCAAGCCCCGCGTCGGGGTGGTCGGCGAGATCCTGGTCAAATTCCAGCCGGACGCCAACAACGACGCCGTGCGAGTAATTGAGGAGGAGGGCTGCGAGGCGGTACTGCCCGGCCTGACCGCATTCTTCCTGCAAGGCATGTACGCCGCCGATTACAAGTGGGAGCACTTCGGTTTGGGTACCAGCTTCGGGCGGGCCAGCCAGAAGTTCGGCATCTGGCTGATCGAACAGTATGAGCGTCCGATGCGCAAAGCGCTGGCCGCGGCCAACGGCAAATTCGACGTGCCAGAGACCATCGCCGAGCTGGCCGCCAAGGCGCAGCGGGTGATCTCGCTGGGCACCCAGGCCGGTGAGGGCTGGCTGCTGGTCGGTGAGATGATCGAATTGATCGAGCACGGGACGCCCAACATCATTTGCGCCCAACCGTTTGCCTGTCTGCCGAACCACGTGGTGGGGCGCGGCATGTTCGCCGAGCTGCGCCGGCAGTACCCGACGGCTAACGTCGTCTCGATCGACTACGATCCGGGTGCCTCTGAGGTGAACCAGCTAAACCGCATCAAATTGATGGTCGCCACCGCGCACAAGAACGCCGGGACGCACGCCAGCCTCGCCGATTGGTCCGACGCCGACCGGTTCCACAGCGCTCCCGACCGTGCCGCGGCTGCCGAGCCGAGGTCGCTGCAGATCCAGCCGGTCGGGGTTTCCGCAGGAGGTGCCCACTTGGGTACCTGCGACTGCGGTGGGTGCGATTGCTCGTAGACTTCACCAAGTGGCGGGTTCGCTGCCTGGTGTGACGTCGAAACGAGGAGCCCATGTCCAATCCGTCAGTGGCGGTACTCGGCACCGGAACGATGGGCGCAGGGGTGGCGCGTACCCTGTTGCGCAACGGTTTCCGGGTGAGCGTCTGGAACCGTAGCCGGGGCAGAGCTGAACCGCTGGCCGCCGATGGGGCATCGGTGGCTTCGTCGCCGGCCGAAGCCGTGCGTGCCGCGGACGTGGTGCTGACTGTGGTCTTCGATGGTCCGGCGGTACTCGATGTGCTCCAGCAAGCCCGCGGCGCGTGGGGTGCCGATGCCTTGTTGATGCAGTGTGCCACGGTCGGTGTGGCGGCGGCGTCCCAGATCGCAGCGGAGGCCGAGCAATCGGGCGTAGCGATGATCGAAGCCATGATGCTCGGCACCAAGGGCCCGGCCCAGACCGGTAAATTGCGCATGCTGGTCTCGGGCGATCCGCGCCTGGTTGAGCGGGCCCGCCCGGTGTTGGACGCGATGGGCGAGCGCACCGTGGTGGCCGGTGAACAGCTCGGGGATGCAAGCCGGCTCAAGCTGGCCTGCAACTCCTGGCTGGGCATGCTCACCGCGGGCACCGCCCAGTCGATGGCGCTGTTGCGGGGCTGGGGTCTTGATCCGAGCTTGTTCATCGAGGCGGTCGCCGATACCCAGTCCGACTCGAAGTATGTGGCGATCAAGGGCGGCCTGATGGCCTCCGGTGATTATGCCCCGAACTTCGCGCTCGACGGGTTGCTCAAAGACCTGCGGTTGGGCGCCGAGGAGGCGGTAGGCGTCGACACCGGACTGCTGACCGCGCTTGGCGATCTGTTCGAGAAGGTCTCCCGGCTGGGGCATGGCGGCGAGGACATCGCCGCGGTCTACCGAGGTCTGTGACCCTTCGGGCGGTTTACCGTCGGCCCAGACCGCGTCCGCGTCAATGTACACTCCCAGGTCCCGTTGACAGCTCATCCGGTCTTTGTCCTGCAAACTGCCGCCGTCGGCGGCGATTCGCTCTGCGGTGAGGCAGCGGCGGGTCAACGGCCCTGGATAGTGGCGGCGATCTCCGCGGCTACCTGGTTTACTACTTGAGTTGGGCCAGACTAGTGCGCACTCTGACCGTGGAGCCGGGCGAGGATCGCTGGTTCGGTTCGATGATCGGGGCGGTCATCCCACTCTTCGAGCACTCTGATCCCGCCGATCG
>JAAYVP010000396.1 GCA_012517115.1 Brooklawnia sp.
AAGGAGGTCGTCGTGGACGCCTACGAGCGCCGACTGCTGGGCGAGGTGCGCGGTGCGCTCCCCGACTTCACAGGTACCCGGCGCCGCCACATCTACCGGCAAGCGCAACGCCTTCAGGCGGCGATCTCTTCACCCAACATCGCGTGGACAGGCCTGTCATGGCGCCCATGAGCTGCGAAATAAGGATCTGGCATGACGACAATGACGCTGATAGCTGCTTACGACGTGCGCGATGACGATCGTCGGGCACATCTGGCGGCCATGCTGCAATCGGTGGGCGACAGAATCCAGAAGTCAGTCTTCGTACTCATGGTCGACTCCGACTCGTTCTCGGAGTTGCGGCTGCGCGCCCGTCAGATCATCGACACCGACACTGACTCGCTGCTCTTCTTTCGCCAGTGTGCGACTTGCTGGGATTCCCATGTCCCGCTCGGCCAGGGACACGTCCCAGACGAGGTCACCCATTGGGCCGTGTTCTGAAAAGACGGCAGGGCACGCGGTGAACCCTGGCGCACTTCGCCGCGTGGTTGGCTAGCATTTCTAGCACCGATCAGGGGGAACAATGGAATTGACACTGTTGTCAGGCCACGAAGGACGTTGGACTGGGTATCGGCTGGAGCCGATCATCAAGGAGACCGCCGTCATCTGGGACGAGGCGATCAGGCAATTCAGCGCCGACGAGTCACGCCCCATCAATGATTTGGAGTTGATCGTTGAGCCCCCCCTAAAGCTCGACGACGAAGAGCCAATCGAGCTTGTCGTCGCCGGCGATCTGGATGAGGATGACCGGCTGCTGATGGTCGAATCGATCGAGGGCAGCAAACTGGTGCGTCCATACGTTTTCTGCACAAACAATGCCGTGCGCCTCCAGGATGTGACCGGCAAGTCAGCTTTCAAACGCGAAATCAGCCAGACTCTCGGCCCACAAGGCGAGAGTGCGAAACACCTGAAGGCGCAGCATCAGCCCTCTTTCCTCAGGATCAGCTCGTTCACCGATCCAGCGATCTTGGTTTGGTTCTATCAAGACGGCTACGGCGGATGGCAAGAGGACATGAAGCGCAAGCAGAAAAGGGTTCTACACGATGCTGGAAACGCTTTCATCAACCCGTACACGTTCGTCCCACTGCCCGATCGCATTGAAAGATCAGCGCCGAAGCTACACCACGGCGACCCGAGTCTGCTGATCGGCTCAGTCGAGCTGACATATGAGCTGCTCACCGATCTGGTCTTGCCCTGCGACTGGCCCGAGACGGAACCACCGCAACGCATAGCCCTGCCAGGCTCCGGGATCCGCGGCGCCGTGCGAACCTTGCATGAAGTAATCGCCGGTGGCTGCCTGCGAGTGATCGACCTCGACCATCGGCCGGTGCATCGAGAGACCACCGAAGACGCCAAGTTACCCCAGGTGCTCGCGGTCGTCACCAGAGTCGACGGCAACCAGCACATGACCGAGATCCAGCTCACCGACAAGCCCATCTGGGTTCCGTTCACGTCGCTGGACGTTCCTGTCGGCCTGGAGCTTCGTTCCGGCACACGGTTTACAGTGGATGATCCCCCGCAGGCTCGAGAGAATCGGAATCATGGCAAGCGGCTCGAGAGCACTGCGCAGTTGACCATCAACCCGGACCCCCAAGGTGATTGGCTACTCCACCTGTCTGACACCGGAGCTCGCGGGAAGCATCCGTATTGGGTACCCATCGCAAAGCTCACCAACAGCACGGTCAGCATCACGCCCGAGATCCGCCGCGAGTTCAGCGAAGCCTGCCTACGGGCCCAAGGGGTGGACGGCAGACTCGCGGAAACCGCACCCGCTTGGACGTCAGACAACTGGCCGAGCGAGGTCGTTCACAGCCAGAAGGACGGCCGCATCGGGCTGCGACGCAAGGTCGACGGACGCCTGGGCGAAGGCGACTCGGTGTGGTGGGTGAAGAGCGAAAAGCGGCTCAAGATGGCGCTGATGTGGCGCAAACACGGCGTCGGCAGGGTCGGGGACAGAATGGCTTCGTCGCTGCATCCATGCGAAGACCCAGCTAGGTTGTGACCCACTTGTGCGGTCTTCGGC
>JAAYVP010000397.1 GCA_012517115.1 Brooklawnia sp.
CGGCCCGTAGGCGAACAGGTTGTCCACATAGAAGGTGTGTTCGGGCAAGTCGATGCCGAACTCACGCAGCACGCCAGTCCGGTAGGTCAGTGCGTGCATCAACAGATACTGCGACGACCGGAACCGCCGGGTCTGGTCCCAAGTGACCGTCTGGCCCACCGGGAAGACGTTGCCGTACCTCATCACATGCTTGCGGCGCTTGCCCTGCTTGTCGTAGACGAAGTTGGTGACCACCAGGTCGGTGCAGGAACCATCGGCCACCAGACGACGCAGTGCACTGACCAAAACCTGGAAAGGCTCCGGGGCAAGCCAGTCGTCGCTGTCCACCACCTTGAGGTACTGCCCCCTGGCCTGTCGCAGGCCGGTGTTGATGCCCGAGCCATGACCACCGTTCGGTTTGTTGATCACCACAAATCGTCCCGGATACCTGACGGCGTAGCTCTCGGCGATGGCAGCGGTGTCATCGGTGGAGCCGTCGTTGACCACGATCACTTCTACGTCGGCGGGCACCGGCAACATGGAGTCCAGGCAGTGGTGCAAGTAGTCCGCTGAGTTGTAACTGGGCACCACTATCGACAGCACTGTCATGACCTGGCCGTCGTCCTGGACGGGCACGAAATCCTCCTAGTGGACAGCCCAGCGAGGGGCAGCGAGTACGCGCGAGACACAGCGAGTATCAGCATGGTAACCGTTGCTCAGGCGTACTGCGACGGACGTCCCGCCGGATTGCCTCGGTTACGGGCGCATAACGATTTCACCGCCGCGTAGGGGTTGCCGCGCGACGGGTTACGCTGCCCGACTGACTCGGCTAGAGTACCCCCCACGTCACGGGCGGAAACCGCTCTCATCCGATGCAGATTCTTGGGGGCGTCCCTCGTGCCGTATGCGCCCGGCCGCTGCCGGGCGACCGCGTACATACCACCCGGATCTGCAACGCCGGGCGGCGACATCCAGGAGGAATTATGAAGAAGGTCCTTGCGTCGGGCGTGGCGCTTGCGGCTTCGCTGGCATTGGGTGCCTGCGGGCTGGGGCCGGCATCAAGCGGTGACAGCGGAGGTGCAGCCACTGTGATCAAGGTCGGTGACAACTGGAATCAAACCCATCCGATGGCTGCCGTCATGGACGGTTTGTTCAAAGAGCAGGTGGAAGAGAAGTCGGGTGGCACCCTTACGGTTGAGACGTACCACTCAGGCACACTGGGCAACGAGGCCGACCTGTGGGCAGGCGTACGCAACGGCACCATCGAAATGGTCGTCATCGGCACCGTGATGAACCAGGAATACCCGACCATGCTCATCTCGGACTGGCCGTGGCTGTACCGCGACGTCGAGCACGCAAAGGCGGTCTGGACAGGCGAGGTAGCAGAGGAACTCAACGTCGCCTTCAACGAGAAGTTCCCCGAGACGCGCATCCTCGCCTGGGGCCCCAACTCGGCACGCACTTTCACCAGCAACAAGAAGCTGGAAGGCGTTGACGATTTCGTCGGTCAGAAGTTCCGGATGCCTGCCAACCCGATCCACGTCGGCCTCGCGGAGAACCTTGGCGCCAGCGCCCAGGTGATCCCGCTCGGGGAGCTGTTCTCCGCGCTGGAGACCGGTGTTGTCGACGGCCAAGACAACGGCATGGTGACGGTGGTCAGCGAAGGCCTGTACGAGGTGCAGAAGTACGTCTACGAGACCAATCACATCATCGCTACCCTTGAGGTCATCGCCAACGAGTCGTTCATGGCCGGCCTCACCGAGGAACAGCAGACCATCATCACCGAGGCTGCTCAGGCCGCCGCTGTGCAGGCCTGGGATGACTACATCGCCAGCATCGCCAAAGATCGTGAGTTCCTCGTCGGTGAGGGCCTCACTGTCACCACCCCGAGCGAGGCCGACCGTCAAGCTCTGATCACCAAGACCCAGCCCGTCGTCGACAAACTGCTCGCCGAAAACGACTGGGCCCAGGAACTCACCGACAAAATCCGCGCGGTCAAGTGAGCCGAACGCATTCAGCGGGTTCTGCGGTCAAGAATGAACGCAGAACCCGCGCGTTCACCAAGGGGTCATCATGACAAACGCAATGGACAAGCTGTTCCGGGGAATCCAGATCCTGATCGCGATCTTCCTCGGGATCATGATCTTGCTCACCTTCCTCAACGTGATCATGCGCTACGTGTTCAGTTCCGGTTTCGTCTGGTCTGAAGAGATCGCCCGCATCTGCTTCATTTACCTGGTCTACCTGGGCACTATCGACGCCTACCGCGACAACCGCCATCTCGGCGTCGAAATGCTGGTGGCCCGCGCCAAGCCGGGCGCGCAGCGAGTGCTCTACCTGGCGATCCAGGGCATCGTGATCTGGATGATGGCGATCCTGACGATCGGCAGTTTCACCCTCGCCAAGCAGGGTCTCCGCGACAAGTGGGTGGCCACCGGCTACCCGGTCTTCCTGATCGCTGGGATCGGCGTAGTGACCGGGGCATCGATCATCTTGTTGGCGCTGGCGAACGTGATCAAGGTCTTCACCGCCAAGACCCCCATCCTTGAGTTGATGGCACCCAAGGATGATCCCGACGCAGAATTCGCAGTGGAGTGAGGTAACTGGGTCATGCTGCTACTAACCCTCTTTCTGGTTTACCTCATCGGTGCCATCGCGATCGGTGTGCCGATCGCCTTCGCGTTGCTCTTCTGTTCTGTCGCAACGGGTCTGCACATGGGCGGTACCGCTACCAACCCGGCCATCATCTCCGCGCAATTGATGCGCGGTACCGACTCAGTGACGATGATGGCGCTGCCGTTCTTCGTGCTCGCCGGTGAGTTGATGAACCGTGGTGGTCTGACCACCCGTCTGATCAGCTTCGCGAACATCTTCGTCGGACGCGTCCGCGGTGGCCTCGGTTACGTGACGATCTTTGCCTGCCTAATGTTCGCCAGCCTCGTCGGCTCTGCCGTGGCCAGCACCGCCGCACTTGGGGCCATCCTCATCCCGATGATGGCCAACTCGGGCTACAACCGCGCCAAGTCGGCCGGGTTGGTGGCCAGCGCGAACCTCGTCTCGCCGATCATGCCGCCGTCGGTGCCCTTCATCGTCTACGGCGTGGCTGCTGGAGTGTCGATCAAGTCGCTGTTCATGGGTGGGATCGCGCCGGCGGTCTACCTGACTGCGGTGATGTGCATCATCTGGTTCATCGTCTCGCGCAAGGACAACATCAGATCCACAGACCCCAGACCAACAGCCGCCGAAGCCGCGAAGATCTTCCTGGACGGCTTGTGGGCACTGCTGTTGCCGGTCATCATCCTGGTCGGCCTGCGCAGCGGCGTCTTCACCGCAACCGAGGCTGGCGTGGTGGCCGTGGTCTACGCCCTGATCGTGGGGATCTTCGTCTATCGAGAACTCAAATTGCCGGAGGTCTTCACCGGGCTGGTCTCGGGGGCGAAGATGTCGGCCGTGGTGATGTTCCTGGCCGCGACCGCACAGGTTGCCGGCTACTTCATGACCATCTCGGGGCTGCCCAAGATCGTCATCGCATTGCTGGAACCGCTTGTCGAACGCCCAACACTGCTGATGGTGGTCTTGATGGTCATCGTGCTGGTAGTCGGCCTGGCCATGGACGTGGTCCCGACGATCCTGATTCTGACCCCGATCCTCGTGCCCGTGCTGAACGCTGCCGGGATCGACCTGGTCTACTTCGGTATCGTCTTCGTCCTAGCCAACGTGCTCGGCCTGACCTCACCACCGGTAGGCCCGGTACTCAACGTGGCCTGCGCCGCCGGCAGGGTGAAGATGGACGAGATCATCGCCCCCGTGATCCCGTACTGGCTCGCCCAGTCCGCCCTGGTGGTGGTGCTAGCACTGTTCCCACCGCTGATCATGGTGCCGTTGGGCTGGCTCGTCTGAACCAGGCAGACGGGGCGGGCGGCAGCGGCCAACCGCCCCCGTCTGTCTCCCCTCATGGTCACGAGAATCTAGATCGAGAAGGACTATCAGCATGAAGATGGGAATGCGCTGGTTCGGCCAGGCAGACGACACGATTCCGCTCGAGTACATCCGACAGGTGCCGGGCGTCAGCCACGTGGTGGGTGCACTGTTCGACGTGCCGGTAGGCGAGGTCTGGCCGCTCGACAAGATCACCGCCCTGCGCGATGTAATCACCGCCGCCGGGCTGAACCTTGAGGTCGTCGAGAGTGTGAACATTCACGACGACATCAAGATCGGCGGCCCGCAGCGCGACTGGGCCATCGAGAACTACATCGCGACCATCAAGAACCTTGCCGAAGTGGGCGTGAAAGTGATCTGCTACAACTTCATGCCGGTCTTCGACTGGGTCCGGACCGACCTTCGTCACCAGTTGCCGGACGGTTCTCACACGATGGCCTACGAAGATGCCCTGGTGCAGGGCACGGCCCAGGAGACCATGGCACGCATGCAGGCTGCCGCGGGCGGCCACAAGCTGCCAGGTTGGGAGCCGGAGCGACTGGCGCACCTCGCCGAACTGCTGGACGCCTACGCACCGCTGGGTGAGCAGGGGCTGGCCGAGAACTTCAAGTACTTCATTCAGGCGATCATGCCGACCTGTGAGGCCTAC
>JAAYVP010000398.1 GCA_012517115.1 Brooklawnia sp.
ACCGGCTCCTGTGAACAGGCCCCCAACCGGCACTCCGGAGGGCACGAACGCGGCGTGGTCGGAACTGCTGCCCATCTCGACGTCTACCCACGGCTGGCCGATGGCGTCGAAGTAGGACGTGTAGAGCCGCTTCACGTCGGCAGAGCCGGTAGGCAACGCCTCGTTCGAAAAGGTGGCACCGTCGCCGTCATAAACGCCGATCACGTAGTTGGGTGAGGCGATCATGTCGACGTTGATGTAGGCGGCCAACCGGTCGATGGCAGCCGGATCGTCGGCGACCAAGCCATTCACCCAATGCGTCGACCCGAGCAGGCCCCATTCCTCCCCGCTCCACCACGCGAATCGCACCTTGTGGTGAGGCGTTGCCCCGAGCCGCGCCAGTTGCAGCGCGGTCTCGAGCAGGACGACCGAGCCTGACCCGTTGTCGTTGCTGCCCGGGCCGTCCGGGACGCTGTCGAGATGGGCCCCGGCCATCACGACCTCCTGTCCGTCACCACCACGGGTCTGTGCGAACAGGTTGTAGGTCTGATAACTCCCGATACGTTGCTCGAAGGTGAAACCCAGCACCACCTCGCCGTCGGTGAGTCGCCTGCGCAGACGCTCGCCCTCAGATCGGGTGACACCGGTGATCGGGACGTACTCAGGACGCAAGCTGCCGAGCGTGCCGTACAAGCCGGCGTCGCGGTTGTTGGAGACAATCACCATGGCCGCGCCAGCGGAGGCGGCGATCTGGTTGATCTGCTCGAAACTGCAGCCGCCGCGCTCGACCAACGCGAACTGGCCGATGAGCGTGGCGTCCCAGTCGCCGCTCTGGCAGCCGTCGCCGCGTGCCGGCTCGACCAGCCGGCCGCTGATACCCTCGGTCGGCGTGCCGGGCGAGAAAGACAACGGAACCTGGTTGATGACCCGGCCTTGTGCGTCGATCAGTCTCGACTCGCCGGGGTGCGGACGCTGGATGGTGAAGGGTTGGTGCTGCACCTCGTAGAAACCAGTGGCCCGCAGCTGCTCTTCGATATGTGCGGCGGCCGCCTGGTAACCCTGGCTGCCCGCTGCCCTGGTGCCGTCGGCAGCCACCGTGACCTGCTCAAGCTGGCGCAGTTGCGCGACCAATGCTTCACCGGTAACTGCGTCTGCCAAGGCCGCGCCGGTGTTGGCGGAGGGGGTGATCGCGCTGGAGACGGGGGCCGGAGCGCTGCTGCCGTCAACCGCACCCGGGTCAAAGACTCCGCAGGAAACCAGTAAGGACGCCAGCAGCAAGGCGATGCCCGTGATGTCGGCCAGGCGGCTTCGTCTGCGCCAGTTGCCCATCCAGTCTCCCCGGTTCGATCGTCCGCAGTCCAGGGTAGCGGTGGTCCTATTAGGGTTGAGCGATGAAGCGTCCTCTGCAAATCATCCTGGCTGGCCTGATACTCGTCATCGGACTGCTCACCTTCTGGAACCGGATGCGGGCCCGGGCCGAGGCTGACCTGTGGGCTGAAGCTACCGACGATCTGTGAGCACCCGCCCGGGGCTCAGCAACCCAGCTGGGTTTCCTCGCGCGTCGAGGCCATCCAGTCGAGCCACAACTGATGGTCGGTGCCGGTCACGACCAGCTGCTCTGGATTGCGCGGCGCCTGCACCGAAGGCGATTCGTACCGCGGGTATTGGGCGTTCACCGGTCGTCCGTTGACGCGGAACTCACCCTTCCATACCAGCTCAAACCCGCCGCTGGGACTGGCCAGCGACAACCGGTGCGCACTCAACGACAGCCGGCTCTGCTTCAACTCGCGCAGGAAATCGGCCAGTGACGAGAACTCCTCGTCGTCGGCCATCACGACGGCATACCCAGTTTGCGTGCCCCGCTGCACGATCTCGGTCTCGCTGATCTGCTCGAAGTGATGGCTGGCAACGATGCCGATGTAGGAGTTGCCGCGACGACCGGCCACCCACGTGGGTCCCAGTCGAGTCTGGTCGAACAACACGAACGGGAAGTGGATGTGCACCAATTCGTGCCGCCGCCCCTCGAACAGGCCCTTGCGTTGCCGTAGGTCGTACTGCGCCAGCAGCACGTTGAAGTGCTGGCCGATGTCGGGGTTGATGCCGTTGCCCACCCATGGCCCGGGACTGGCCGACCGAGACTCCTGGAGCAGTTCGGTGCTCCCCGGATGATTGCCGAAGACCTCAATACCACCGGGCATGGACGCATGCCACAGATGCTGCTGGTCGCCGAAGCCGCCAGGCTGGTAGCGCTGCACACTACTGAGCAGATAGTTGCTGGTGGCCAGCGTCTGTACGTTGGCGCGGTACAGCGCCGCTCCTGTGGTGATCGGATTCAGGGCGAGCAGAGTGGGAGTA
>JAAYVP010000399.1 GCA_012517115.1 Brooklawnia sp.
CGTCAACAGTGCCAGCTGGGCGAACTTGCTGCCGTACCAGGTGAGCCCTCGACCAGTGGTGACCGCTGCGGCCTTGGAGTCCGTCTCACGGGGTGCCGCGTCCTGGTCGTGTTGTCCGGCACCACCGACCAGCACAGTCTGACGTTTCGCGGTCTTCTGTTGAAGGCGGGCGGCGAAGACCGCGACGACGTAGGTGCCCAGCGCGAGGGTGATCAGGACGGTGGTCGCCACCAGCAGGGCCTGTGATATCTCAAGCATCGGGATTTATCCTTCCTTGCGGACCGGACATCTTGTCCGAGAGTTTGGCAGCAAGCTCGCCGAAGCGGCGGGCGAAGGTCGCGTCCTGCCGGTCGGGAGAGGCCATCTGCACCAGTGAGCCGTCGTCGGTCTCGGTCACCCGGAACCAAATGCGATGGTGGCGCAAGAGCAGCGTCAAGCAGGTCCCGAGGATCAACAGGGCACTGCCCAGCCAGACCACGCCGACGCCTGGGTCCCGCTTGACCAGCAGCCCGGTGAACTGCTGCTCCCGTTCGAACGTGTAGGTCAGGCCATCGACGTCCACATAGCCGCCCTGGTCGAGAATCGCGGTGCCCAGCGGCACATCCTCGCCGCCCGGGTAAACCTCGATCCGCATCTGGCCAGGGGCGATGCCGGTATCGGTGCGTCCGGACGCCGACCCGATCACAAACAGCTCCCGATCGTGGCCGGGCACCTGCAAGACGCCGTAGGTCATGGAACCGTCCTTGGTGGTCCACTCCAGTGGCACTCCGTCGCGGAAGATGACCTGGCCGTGGGCGTCGGTGATCTGCATCACGGCGGCTACCCCGAAATAGGCCTGGTGGAACATGATTCCGTCGTAGCTGAGCGGTTCGTTTACCCGTACCTCTTGACGGGCTACCTGTTGGCCGTCCCGAGTCAGCACCAGGTCGGTCACGTAATCCTTGGGGGCTCCGTTGTCGTAGTAGCTGTCGACGAACGACTTGGCTTCGGCGACCAGCCCGGTGCCATGGCCAACCTCGGTGGGGTGCCCGATCGTCAACGTGAACTGGTCATCGCGAAAACCGGTCAGCGAGCTGAGCAGGAAGCCTGCCATGATCACCACGATCCCGATGTGGGCGGCCGCAGTGCCGAACGGTGCGAGGTGCCATTTGTCGGTGTACAGGTTACGGCCCGGGCCCCGCTCGTCCTCGATGACCCGGGCACGGTTCGACCGCGCGTCCGCCTTGATAGTGGCGATCATCTCGTCGACCGAGCCGGGGCTGGTGAAGCTGCTGTTGAGCCGAGCTCGGTTGAAGAACTCGGCGCTCACTCGAGTGTGAGGATGGAACGCGGTCTTGTACAGCAGCGGGACGCGATGGAAGGTACAGGCCATGGTGCTGACCGCAAGCAAGACCATCAACACCACGAACGGGATCGAACTGAAGACGTTGAAGAAGCCCAAGGTGGCCATGATCTCGCTCCAGCCACCGAAGGTGGGACGCACCGATTCCAGCCAGGCCTGTCTAGATGCCGGATCGTCCATGACTCCGCTCGGGGCTTGCGGGAAAAGCACTCCGATCAGTGCGATCAGCCCAGTGAGCAGGATCAGCACCAGACCCACCCGCTTGTTGTAGAAGAACGCGTAGATGCTGCCGAACAACTTGGCGGGCGCCACGCTCAGCGTGCCGTCAAGCCCATCGACCGGGTCGTCGCCTTTGCCGGTCGCGGCGGGGCCCGTGCGTTCGTCGGTATCGAGACTCATCGTTCCTCCTTCACGCCCCGAAGCTCGGGACGAAGGCCGCCAGCCTGGCGAACAGGTTTGTGATCATTAGGAAACCGATGACGACCAGGGTGCCACCGCTGACGAGCGAGACCGCTACGTGGTGGCGCCGGAACCAGGCGAAGCGCTCGCTGGCCTCTACTGCGCCGATGGCGACCAGCGTGATCGGCAAGCCGAGCCCCGCGCAGTAGGCCAGCATCAACGCGACACCCTGACCGGCGGTGGCACTGGCGGTCGCGAGCGCCAGGATCCCACCCAGAATCGGGCCGATGCACGGCGTCCAACCGGCGCCGAAGACCACGCCCATCAGACCGGACCGAAGCGCCCCTGCCTGTCGGGTCGGCCCCGCCGGCATCTGCGCCCGGACAACCCGGTTCAGGGCGGGGATCTCGATCAGCCCAGCCACGTGCAAGCCCATGACGATCAGCAGCACACCACCGATCACCCGGAGCACGCCGGTCGCCGGTCCGAGGGAACGGCCAATCAGCCCGATGGACGCCCACAGGGCGATGAAAACGGCGCTGAATCCGGCGACGAAGCTGACCGCGTTCGCCAACGCGGCCGACCTGGACACCTGCCGCGGATTCCCGCCGACCAACTGCCCGATGAACGCCGGGACGATCGGCAAGAAGCACGGCGAAGCGAAGGAGACCAGACCAGCGAGCAGCGCGAGCGGGATCGTGACTTCCATCTCAGCCGCCAGGTGTGGCAGAACTCGACGAGGCCCGGAACCGCTCGAGGTGGGCGGCGGCAGTCTGCGCTAGTTCGCTCTCGGGGGCGACTTCTACAACCTTGCCCCAGGCCCTTTCGACGCCCTCGTAGTCGGGCGGAGTCTGCGCCATGTAGAGGAATCCGAGGTTGTACCAGGGCTCGGGCAGATCGGGTGCCACCTCGGTGGCCCGAAGCCAGTGCTGCTCGGCGGCGGCGTAGTTGTTCAGGCTGTATTCGGCGACGCCCAGCGACAACAGCACCTCGACATCGTCGGGTGCCAGTTGCAGCGCCTTGTCGAACTGGACGACCGCGTCTTGGTAGAGGCCACTGTCGAAATAGAGTTTGCCGAGGTCACGGAGCAGTCCGACGTTGTCCGGTTCGGCTTCCAGTTGTCCCTTGAGTTCGCTCTCTTTGGCCTCGTCGAGCGGGGGAAACTCGCTGGCGTTGCTGGGCATCGCGGTGACCGCGGGGCTGGCTGTCGCGGAGGTGTCCGCCGTGGACGATCGCCCCACCTGCTGGACGATGATCACGATTGC